>NZ_BAAGSP010000020.1:0-59082 GCF_054782375.1 Yaniella soli | reverse complement strand
TTTGCACTTCCATCGAAACGCGAGCTCCCCATGCCTGTCCTGTGCGACACGCCCGAACCAATCACCAATTTCCGGTCCCTATCCGCGCAATCTCTAAAATATTGGCATCTGGAAATGCTTCCACGAGATCGGCGACGAAAGGGATTGAACCGCCCAAGCCTGTTTCGATTGCTTCACTCCCCCAGGCATCCGATAGTGATGTTTTCATCAGTTCGATGGTCTCGGCATCAGATTCCACAATAAACGGTTTGCCTTGCTCCCCTGGATATACCTCGACCCGGGCTCCGTGAGCGTTCAACGATTTCACGTAGTCCGTCACAGACTGCATCACCTGTGCTGGTTCCATGCCCGGCCCCAGGCGCATAGAGAACTTCGCACGCGCTGTATGCACGATGGAATTTGATGCTTCGCTGATCGGCGTCGCATCGATGCCGATGATGTTCAAGGCAGCTTTATTCCATAGTCGATCTGCCAGCGAACCCGTACCGGCTAAATGGAGCCCCTCGACCGTACCGGATTGGCTTCGATAATCACTCTCGTCATAGACAGCATCGGTCCAACGAGATTGGTCCAAGTCGTTTACAGCTACATCACCGTCTGGAGTATGTAACTCAGCAATGATTCGCGCCAGGATGGTGATGGCATCAAGCATTGGGCCACCAAAGAGACCTGAGTGCACGGGATGGTCTGCCACGGTAACTTCGATGATGCCATCCAGCAGGCCGCGCAATGATGTCGTCAGTGCAGGGACGCCGACACCCCAGTTGGCAGTATCTGCAACCACGATGGTGTCGGCGCTGAGGAGCTGTCTGTGGTTTTGTAAAAACTGTGCAAAGAACGGTGAGCCGATTTCTTCCTCACCTTCAATAAACACAGTGAGTCCTAAACCGTGCTGCTCGCCGAAGAGTTGATTCAGCGCGCGAATCGCTGTTCGGTGCACGATGATGCCAGCCTTATCGTCAGCAGTTCCTCGTCCGTAGAGCCGACCATTTCGTTCGGTCGCAACCCAGGGATCCGTGGTCCACGCGTGGAGGTCGCCAACCGGCTGTACATCATGGTGGGCATATAACAACACTGTAGGTTTGTTGCCCGCCGCGTGTTTGCGTCCGATGATCGCGGGACCGGAGGTCTGACCGTCGTCGGTCTCAGTCAGGTGGTGAATTTCGTCGAATCCGACGTCGGAAAACAGTTCAGCCACCCGGTGTGCGGATGCTTCAAGTGCTCCACGATCGTAGCCCTCGAAGGCTAATGATTTGTATGTCACGAGTTCTGCGAGTTCTTCGACAATGGATTCGAAGTGCTCATCAACCCATTGTTTGACTGCATCCACGAACTGCCAGGAATAGGGATCCGGAGTGGTAGCTGCTGATAGTGAAGCGTTCATAGTCTTTAGCGTAGTCGTCAAGACAGTGCGCTGAGAACACCTAGAATAGAGGCAACCGATTCGACCAGCATGACTACAGAAGAGAAGAAATGACCGAAGAAGACCAGGATATTGGCAAATCTGCGAGTGAAGGCAAAGGACGGCCGACCCCGAAACGCCGTGACCAAGAGGCCGCGAACCGTCGCCCCCTCATCTCCGATGACCGCAAGGTTGCCAAGCAACAAAACAAGCAGGCTGTTGCCGAAGAACGTGCACGGATGCGTCGAGCCCTGGACACTGGCGAAGAGAAATACCTCCCGGCACGCGATAAAGGGCCGCAGCGTCGTTTTGTCCGCGACTTTGTTGATGCCCGCTGGGGTATTGGTGAATGGTTGATTATTGGTGTGCTGATATTTTTAGGGTTGAGCTTCGTGCCCACCCCTGCGATGCAGATGGCCTCAACCATCGGCATGCTGACCTTTGTATTCCTGGTGATTCTTGAAGGCTTTTGGGTCGGTTTCCAGGTCAAGAAGCGCTTGGAAGCCAAATTTGGAGCTATGGAACCGGGTTGTCGCTGGTATGCGGCCATGCGTTCCACACAGATGCGCCGTATGCGGTTACCACGCCCGCAGGTCAAACGCGGCCAGTTTCCTGACTAACGTTGCTCGAGGGTGGCATTAATGCGTCCTGCCCAAAAAGGCCCCTCGTAGAGAAAGGCGGTGTACCCCTGGACCAGGGTGGCACCGGCTTCTAGGCGTTGCACCACATCTTCACCGGTGGTGACGCCACCAACTGAGATAATGCTGGCATGTTCGAGGTGGCGCGCCAACAGTTCCAACACCGCGAGCGAGCGGTCCGCAAGCGGGGCACCTGACAGACCGCCTTCGCCCATGGACTCTACGTCTGATGCAGCGGTGCTTAAGCCATCGCGCGAGATCGTGGTGTTCGTGGCAATGACGGCATCCAAGCCGAGCTCAGTGACCATATCGGCTACAGCAACGACATCGTCATCAACCAGATCCGGCGCAATCTTGACGGCCAATGGCACATGACGGCCAGTCATCGAATCTGCAGTTTTTGAAACCGCATCCAGCAGCGGAGAAAGCGATGCAATGGCCTGGAGTTGACGCAGACCAGGCGTATTCGGGCTCGAAACATTGACCACCAAGTAATCCGCATGACGCGCTAACAGCTTGGTCGACATCAGATAGTCCTCGACGGCGTCGTCTAAAGCCACCGTTTTGGTTTTGCCGATATTGACTCCAAGGATGGGCCGATGTTGCCCAAAGCGGCGAGTCAAGATCTTCCGAGTATGTGCGAGCCGTGGCGCGATACGTTGTGCACCATGATTGTTGAAACCCATACGGTTGATCAGCGCACGGTCTGGCGGGAGGCGAAAGAGCCGAGGCTGAGGGTTCCCAGGTTGTTCCTGGCCAGTGATCGTTCCGACCTCAATGTGACCAAAACCCAATTCGGCAAGCGCCGAGGTACCAATACCGGCCTTATCGAAACCGGCAGCTAAGCCAAATGGCGATGGAAATGTCATTCCCATGGCCTGGGTACGAAGCTTCTTGTCCGGTTGAAACGCTGCCCGCAACAGGCGCGAGGCACCGGTTTTTTCTGCGGCTCGAATGGCCCCGAACCCAATTTCATGTGCCCGCTCAGCATCCATACCAGCAAACACAGTGTCAAAAACACGTGGATACAAGCTTGGAGTCTGGCCGACAACGCGTGAAGCAATTAGGTTGGTCATAGATGGTAGTCAACCATATTGCTACAGTTGTAGAGCAACTATGCAATCGTCTTGTCATATATTTGGAAGTCCAGGATGCACTACGGATTACTCGAAGATTCACCGCCGGGTACATGGGTGCCTGATGTACTCGAGGGTTTTTCACGTCGTACCATACCCCTAGGACAAGATGCGGAGGGCACAGTTTCCGCTACTCTGGTCCGTCATGATGCCATTGACGGCAAACCGATTCTTTATATCCACGGCTGGTCCGACTACTTTTACAACACCGATTTGGCACGGGCTGCAGCCGCTCGAGGTTATACGCTTTATGCCCTTGACCTGCGAAAGTATGGGCGTTCTCTTCGGCCCAAGCAGTCGCCCGGCTACATCGAAGATTTGGCGCAGTACGATGATGAAATCGGCGCGGCGCTAGCACTGATCAAACTGGCACATCCCGGTCAGCTTCCATCTGTGATTGCTCATTCCACGGGTGGTTTGATCGCAGCACTGTGGGCACATCATCATCCGGGGCAACTCGGTACACTCGTGCTCAATGCGCCCTGGCTCGAGTTACAGGGCAATGCTTGGTTACGCGGCTTCGCCAATGCTGTCGCTGACCCACTGTGGCGTTCCGCACCCGAACGAAAACTCTTCTTACCGAAATTTGATTTCTTCTACCGCACGATTTCGGCTCATGAGCACGGCGAATGGCTGTTACATCCGCTCTGGCGACCCCGATTTTCCTTTGACATTCAGGGTGGCTGGCTTGCGGCCATCTTGGAGGGTCATGCTCAAGTACGGGAGGGATTAGATATCGACAGCCCCGTGCTCGTGCTCACCTCGACCAAGTCGTACTTCGCCACGAAGTACTCATCCAAGATGCAAACGGCCGACACCGTGTTAGACGTACGCGGAACAGTCAAACGCGCCGTGCGATTGGGCAATCGTGTGATGATACACAAAATTCCTGACGCTATCCACGACGTATATGCTTCTCCGAAGCCCATCAGAACGCAAGCTTTTGACGCGACGTTCGCGTGGCTGGACTATTTCAACGATTAGTCGTGGGCACGTCGGAGGCGCCGCCGTAGCGACGGTCTCGCGAGGCATAAATTTCCACCGCATCCCACAGGGTCTTTCGGTTCACGTCGGGCCACAGCTCATCCATGAAGACCAGCTCCGCGTAGGCGGATTGCCACAGTAAGAAGTTGGAGAGTCGCTGTTCGCCAGAGGTGCGTAAGAACAGATCAACATCTGGCACGTCTGGCTGTCGCAGGTGTTGGGCCACGGTTTTCTCGGTGATGGATTTCGGGGTTAGCGTCCCGGCTGCCGCTTGCGCTGCAATCTCTTGGACGGCGTCGGTGATTTCTGCCCGTCCACCGTAGTTCACACACATCATCAGCGTGGTTTTGGTGTTCTCTTGGGTGAGTTCTTCGGCAACCTGGAGTTCTTTGATGACGGACTTCCAAAGTTTCGGGTGCCGCCCGTTCCAGCGGACACGAACACCCCAGGAGTCCAGGGTGTCACGTTGGCGGCGCAGGACATCGCGTGAAAAGCCCATCAAGAAGGCGACTTCATCCGGTGAACGCTTCCAATTTTCTGTGGAGAATGCGTACACCGAAACATATTTGATGCCCATTTCGACCGCGCCCGCCATCACATCGAGCAGGGCTCGCTCGCCAGCTCGGTGGCCTTCGGTTCTGGCGAGTCCGCGTTGATTGGCCCAGCGGCCATTCCCGTCCATCACAATGCCGATATGTTGTGGAATGAATTTCTTGTCGATGTTTGGCATCACGAAACCGTCCGGGTGCGGTGCGGGTTCCTGATATGGCATGGGATGACTCCTGTGGTGTTTAGCCCTGGTCCATCACGGATAGTGACTGCAAATTCTTTTCTAAATGGTACTGCAAATATTCGGCGACAAAGCTGGTGACCTGGCGCATTTGCCCCGGTTGTGCATGTTCCACGTGTGGCCAATCGCCGGCAAGCAGTGCCGCAAGGAGCTGCACTACATCGTCGGTAACGTAGGGCGTTTGTGGTGGCGCACAATCGTCACACACCACCCCGCCTAATGACACAGAAAGCCAGTTGTGTATCCCGGGTGCTCCACACCTGCTGCACTGACCAAATGTTGGCGCCCAACCGGCAATGGTCAGGGCGCGTAATAGGTATGAGGTCAGCAACAAGGTTGGCGCGGCCGCTCTTCGACCCAACGCTGCGATGGCGCCGTGCAGTAGGTCATACTGGTGTGCTCCCCCGCGGGCGTCTTCATCACGCGTCAGTTGCTCAGCTGCTTCGACCATGGCCGACGCGGCACCGAAGGTGTCATAGTCGTTGGTGAGCGTCATGCCATAGGGATGGATGGTTTCAGATTGGGCGATCATGTCCAGATTCCGTCGCGGTACCAGTTGGAGCCTGGTGTGCATAAAGGGCTCGAGGGTCGAGCCAAATTTGGAGGTTGTGCGCCGCACGCCTTTGGCTACCGCCCGTATCTGACCTCGGTCTGGTGTGAGCACGACGATGATGCGGTCGGCTTCGGCGAGTTTATAGGTACGCAGAATAATCCCGTGGGTCCGGTAACTTTGGGATATATAGTTGCCGGAGCCACGGGATCTTTTTCGCGGTGTCTTATTCAGCTGCTTCTTCAGCCTTCGTATCGCGGATGTACCGGTTGACCGCAGAGGTCACGGCCTGCAGCGAGGCTGTGGATGTGTTGTGGTCCAGCCCAATCCCCCACAGCACCCGGTCGCCAATGGCTGCCTCAACGTATGCTGCTGCCATGGCTTCCCCGCCTTCGGTCAAGGCGTGTTCGGTGTAGTCCAGTACTCGCACATCCACGCCAGCTTGGTTGAACATCGACACTAGGGCAGAGATCGGTCCGTTCCCGGTTGCCGATCGTGTGACAGTCTGACCGTCACGTTCCATTTGGACTTCCATAGAGAAGTCGCCTTCCTCGGTCGTCGACGACGTCGAAGACACAAGACGGTAGTAGCCCCACCGATCTTCCGAGTGTTCAGTGGGCAGATATTCATCGGCAAAAACATTCCAGAGGGTGGAAGAGGTGATTTCGCCGCCGTGGGTATCGGTGAACTCTTTGATGACCGCTGAGAATTCGGCCTGTGCGCGTCGAGGCAGTTCGAGGTTGTGGTCGGTTTTGAGCATGTATGCTACACCGCCCTTACCGGATTGAGAGTTCACCCGAATCACTGCTTCATACGTGCGTCCGATGTCTTCGGGGTCAATTGGCAGGTATGGGACACCCCAGTCGAGGTCCTCGGTGCTGACATTGGCTTCGGCAGCACGTTGCTGCATATCATCAAAGCCCTTTTTAATGGCGTCTTGATGGGACCCCGAGAATGCCGTGAACACGAGCTCGCCGGCCCATGGGGAACGTTCGTGAACGTTCATCTGCGTGGCGTATTCATAGACTTCTTGTATTTTGTCCATGTTGGAAAAGTCGATTTCGGGGTCCACGCCCTGGGTGTAGAGGTTCATACCCAGGGTAATGAGATCGACGTTGCCGGTCCGCTCGCCATTACCAAATAGACAGCCTTCGATGCGGTCCGCTCCGGCCATATAGCCGAGTTCTGCTGCTGCCACACCACTGCCACGATCGTTATGGGGGTGCAGGGAAAGAATAATGGCATCACGGTTTTCGATGTTGCGATGCATCCATTCGATTTGATCTGCATACCGGTTGGGGGTCGACATTTCCACGGTCGCCGGCAGGTTGAGAATCATCTGACGGTCTGTGGAGGCTTCGAGTACTTCGGCAACTTTATTCGAGATGTCTGCTGCAAATTCAAGTTCGGTACCGGTAAACGATTCGGGTGAGTACTGATAGGTGATAGCCGTATCAGTCAGTTGCTCTTCATATTTGCGGCACAGCATGGCGCCTCGAGTTGCGATGTCGATAATGCCGGATTTCTCTTCGCGGAACACCACGCGACGTTGCAATACCGACGTGGAGTTATACAAGTGCACGATCGCTCTCGGAGCGCCTTCGAGTGCCTCATAAGTGCGTTCAATGAGATGCTCACGCGACTGCGTGAGGACCTGAATGTGGACGTCTTCCGGAATCCGGTCTTCGTCGATGAGCTGTCGTACAAAGTCATAATCGGTCTGTGAAGCCGATGGGAACCCAACTTCGATCTCCTTGTACCCCATTTCAACGAGGAGTTCGAACATCCGGAGTTTGCGTACGGAATCCATCGGGTTCACGAGTGCTTGGTTGCCGTCTCGCAGATCAACGGCACACCAGCGTGGCGCCTGAGTAATGATGTTGTCTGGCCAGGTGCGGTCCGGCATGTCCACAGCGATTTGTTGTTCGAATGGAACGTACTTGTTGAAGTTCATACCGGATGGTTGCTGAAATTTGCGCAAAGTGTTTCCTCAATCTTTGACTGCCTGGTCCTGTGAAGAGTGTAGTGGACCATGGTGTTCTACCGGTGTTTTAGAACTGATGTCTCACCGGTGGCAGACCGTGTCTTTCGCTCCGTAGCGTGGTCCAGCCTGACCTAGTGGCATTTCAAAGCAATTGCTTGAAAAATCTAAGCCCCGCTACGGCAAGATAGTAGTAGGCCTAGAAGAGCAGCAAGAAGTACACGGTTGTGACCGCGGACCGGGATGCTCTGTGCGCAACGCATGCTGTTAGCCTAACACGAGTTTTTAGAATCCCAAACGGTTCATATGTTTCGGGTTCCGTTGCCATTCTTTGGCGACTTTCACGACCAAATCCAAGTACACGCTGGTACCGAGTTGTTTTCGAATACTTTTGCGGGCTCGCTGTCCGATGGATCGCAATTGTGCCCCGCCTTTGCCGATAATGATGCCCTTTTGGCTGTCGCGTTCCACATAGATCTGAGCGTAAATATCGGTGATTGGTTCATCATCGGGTTGCCCTTCGCGTTCCTCCATTTCCGTGACGACCACGGCCAGGGAATGCGGTAACTCGTCAAAGACATCTTCAAGGGCCGCTTCTCGGATGAGTTCAGCAACCATGACGTCGTCGGGCTCGTCGGTGATCTCACCGTCGGGGTACAGCGGAGGAGATTGAGGCAGGTAGGCGGTCAGGACATCTACTACGGTGTCCACTTGAACGTCACCTTTGACGGAGACGGGCACAATTTCTACGAAACCTTCATCGCTGTCAGGGGTGAGGAGCTCTTCACCGAGTTGTTGTACGGCTACCAGCTGGTCGGCCAGGACTCCCCTGGTGACCGTATCGACCTTGGTTACTAACGCAATAACCGGAGTGTTGTTCAGTTGGGCGAGTTGTTCGGTGATGAAGCGGTCGCCGGGCCCGATCTTCTCATTCGCGGGGATACACATGGCCACCGCATCCATGCCAGACAATGTTTCGGCCACCAAATCGTTCAGGCGCTCGCCGAGCAGTGTGCGCGGACGGTGCAGTCCAGGGGTGTCAACAAGGATGAGCTGGTGGTCTTCTGTGGAGACTATGCCGCGGATAACCCGTCGGGTTGTTTGTGGTTTGGACGACGTAATGGCGACCTTGGTGCCAACCATGGCGTTCGTCAGCGTCGATTTGCCGGCGTTTGGTCTTCCGACGAGGCTGACGAATCCGGAACGGTAGTGCTCCGGGTGTTCGGTTGGCATCATAGTGTGGACTCCTGGGTGGATGTGTCGATGGCGACTCGGATTGTATCAACGCGGTTGCGACGGCCCGTTAAGGATTCAACGGTCAACTTGAGGTTTTCAACTTCGGTGACCGAACCCTTTATGGGAATCTTACCCAAACTTTTGGCAAACAAACCGCCTACGGTATCTACATCGTCCTCATCATCGAGGAGCAGGTCGAATGCTTCGTAAAAATCCGAGACCGACATGGAAGCATTGACGAGAAATTCACCATCGGGCTGTGGGATGACGTCGGCGATTTCGGCATCGTCATATTCATCCGAAATGTCACCGACCAGTTCTTCGATGAGGTCCTCCAAGGTGACGAACCCCGCTGTGCCACCGTATTCATCGATCACGATGGCGGCGTGGATGGCTTCTCGTTGGAGCTCTTGCAATAAGTCCCAGACGGTTTTGGATTCTGGCACCACGCGGATTTCCCGGGTGAGCATGTTGACCGGTTCTTGCGGGGTCAGACGTGCTGTGTGGGTTGCTCGGATAATGTCTTTGAGGAAGACGATGCCTAATACATCATCCGGGTTTTCGCCGATGAGCGGGATACGGGAGTAGCCGGACCGGATGAAGACCTCAGTTGCTTCGGCCAGACTGGTTCCAGAGTCCAACCACACCACATCGGTACGTGGCACCATGATGGCGCGTACCAGCGTGTCGTCCATCTCGAAGACGGATTGAATCATTTCAGCTTCGTCATCTTCGAGCACATCTGCCGCCGATGCGCGGGAGACGTACTCACGAAAGTGACGTTCTTCTAAGTCTGTGTCGTCAGTTTCGTCTTCGTCATCGGTTTCAGCTTCGGAGATAAATAACCGTGGGATAGGCCCCAGGACGATTGTGAGTAACCGAATAAGCCAGGCAGTGGCTTCTGCAGATACTTCGAAATGTTTGGCACCGATTCTTCGCGGGCTCCGGAACGAGATGACCAGCGTGATGACTGCCATGAGCACGACGCCACCGGCTGCGGACAACCACACGTTGTTGACGAAGTGATCAATGAAGACGGTGATAAGCACCGCGGTGGCGGCCAAGAAGACGGCGTTCCAAAACCGTGTCGCGAGTTGATGTTCGGGGAGCCTATCCATGATGCGTAATACGGGATTACTGGGGCGCTTGGCGACTATGGCCTCGGCCTCACGATAGGACAGATAGTCAAAGGCTGATTCTGCCAGTGTGAGCACCCATGTGAGTGCAAGGCTCAACAGAAATAGCAGTGCTAGGACGATTGGTACGGCCACTGGGGTTACTTTCCTTCATCGTGGAGTTGAGGCGGTGTGTAACCCAAGAATTGCTCGAGAAGTTGGTCTTGCAGACCGAACATCTGCTGCTTTTCCTCGTCATCGTGGTGGTCATGGCCCAACAAATGCAGAAGCCCGTGGGTCACCAGCAGGGCTATTTCATCGGCCACGCTGTGCCCGCCACTGTTCGCATGTTCGGAAGCGACTTCCGGGCTAATGACAATGTCCCCGAGTAATCCCTCGGCTGGCGCTTCTAGCGTGCCGGGACGTAACTCATCCATGGGGAAGCTCATCACGTCAGTGGGCCCCTCAAGGTCCATCCATTCTTGGTGCAAATAACTCATGGCTTCGTTATCCACGAAAACGATTGCAAGTTCAGATTCTGGATGAATATGGAGTCCCTGGTAGAGGTGTTTGCCCAGGGTGACGATTCGTTGGATATCAATGTCGTGTTCAGTTTCGTTGAGTACTTCTATTGCCACAATGACCTATCGCTGTTGATTCCGCCCGGACCGTTTCGGACGGGTCGGCTCTGGTTGGTGACGATCGTACGCATCGACAATTTTGGAGACCAGGTTATGGCGGACGACGTCAGAGGATCGCAGGTTCACGATGGCAATATCGTCCAACCCCGCCAAGTACTCTACTGCCTGGGCGAGGCCCGAATCGGTGCCACGTGGTAAGTCCACCTGTGAGGCATCGCCAGTCACGACCATGTGGGAGTTGAACCCGAGGCGAGTCAAAAACATTTTCATTTGCTCAGCAGAGGTATTTTGCGCCTCGTCCAAAATAATGAACGCATCATTGAGCGTACGGCCTCGCATATAGGCCAGTGGCGCGACCTCGATGGTACCGACCTCAATGAGATGCGGAATAGTCTCCGGCTCGATCATCTCGTGGAGCGCGTCATAGAGCGGGCGCAAATAGGGGTCGATTTTTTCACTTAAGGTGCCAGGTAGATAGCCCAACGATTCGCCAGCCTCCACGGCTGGACGAGTCAGAATAATCCGGTTGACTTCACGAGCCTGCAACGCCTGGATTGCTTTAGCCATTGCCAAATACGTCTTACCGGTACCAGCGGGGCCGACGCCGAAAACAATCGTATTGTTGTTGATGGCGTTGACATACACTTTCTGGTTTTCCGTTTTCGGCCGGATCTTTTTTCCATGCGAGGAGACAATCAATTCTGCAGGAATGGCAGCAGTATTGTTTTCCTCGAAGGATCGAACGCCTGCGATCGTCGCTTCAATGATCTCGGGACCAACGGTTGTGCCAGCACGGGCAACAGACTGCAGATCATTCACTATTTTGACCGTCTCGGCGACATCGTCGACGTGTCCTTCCAGCTCCAACTGTTGGTCTCGAACGAGTAATTTCAAGCTCGGGTACACGCCTTCGACAACCCGCAGCAACATATCCGATGGACCAAAGGTTTGTACCATGTCGTTCTGAGAGTTAAACGTGATTGTTTGTCGAGAGATGCGATGGGGTTCGGTTCGTTCTGTCAGGTCGGCTCCATTACTACGGTATATTCTGCAACCTAGTCTATCCGGTCGCACTCAAACGGGTCTATCACTTTTTGGTTCTATGGCAACGATTGATGCTAGTTCGGAAGGCTTACCAGCGGTTTAAGAATTGGTTAATCAATGTGATTGCGACCGGTCCGGCCGTCGATGCCCGCAGGACATTTGCACCGATTTTAACCGCGGATCCTTTTACATTCTCGACGGCCGCGAGTTCCTCCGGAGCAACTCCGCCCTCGGGCCCCACTACGAGGTGAATGGTGTGCAACCCTTGGACCCGTTCTAAAACCTCGGACAAGTCATGCTGGCCGTCCTCGTGGAGCACGACAAGGTGTTGCCCCTCGCCTGTATCTTGCAACGTGGCAATACTGCTGCCATGGAGAGGCTCGCGCAGTTGCGGTATAAATGCCCGACGAGATTGCTGTGCTGCCGCATGCAGTTTCGCTTCCCATTTCCCCAACATTTTGGTGGCCCGTTCTGCACGGATGCGGACGATGGAACGTTGGGCTTGCCAAGGTGTCACACTGTCGACGCCGATCTCCGTTCCCATTTCGGCGGCTAGTAGATCGCGGTCACCCTTGGCCAGTGCTTGCACTAAGTTAATCCGCACCGCAGGTGGTGCTTGCACCTCAACGGTGCCTATGTCCACAGTGGTGTGTTGTGGGTCAGCGTGAGCGATAGTCCCTACGGCCAATGTCCCGGCGCCATCTGAAAGGAGCACGGCGTCACCACTCTGCAAGCGCTGGGACCGAACGGCATGCCCGGACGCAGCTGCGTCCAAAGTGACCGTCATATCGGCGGTCACTCCTGTGACGTCGGGCGTATAAAACAGCGGGTTGGTCACGATTCGTCGTGGTTAAACATGTTGTCGAATCCGGTTTTCAAACGAGAGAAGAAACCCTGGGATTCGATTTCACCGTTTGCCACATCTTCGGCGCGTAGCTCGGCCAACTTGGACATCAGTTCGCGCTGTTCATCATTGAGCTTGGTGGGGGTGGAAACATTCAGTGTGATCTTCATGTCACCGCGACCGCTACTCTGTAAGCGTGAGGCACCCAGGTTCTTCAAGGTGATGACATGACCTGATTGGGTCCCTGGGTCAACAGTGAAAGATTCCTCACCGTCGAATGTGTCGACTTTGATTTTCGTCCCGAGTGCCGCTGCGGTCATCGGCACGCTCATGGTTGCGTGGAGATTGTCACCTTGGCGGGTGAATACATCGTGCTCACGGACTCGGATTTCTAAGTACAGGTCGCCGTTTGGTCCACCCGCTACACCGGCTTCACCACGGCCGGCAAGCTGAATGCGAGTTCCATCGCGTACGCCGGCGGGAATTTTGACAGTGAAGGAAACCCGTTCGCGAATACGACCCTGACCCGAACACTGTCCACATGGATCTGAGATGACGTCGCCAAATCCGCGACAGGTGGGGCATGCTTCGGTGGTCATCATCCGACCGAGAATTGAGTCGACAGGGCTTGAAATCTGTCCGGCGCCACGACAGGTAGAGCAGGTCTCGGGGTGCGTGCCGGGTTCCATCGCGGAGCCATCACAGCGGTCACACCGCACGGCGGTTTCGACCTCGATGGTTTTCTCTGCCCCAAACACTGCTTCTTCAAGATCGATATGTGTCGCTATGAGCGCATCTTGGCCTCGCCGTGCACGAGACATCGGTCCACCGGCGCCTCCGCCGCCAAAGAAGGTTTCGAAGATATCAGAGAACCCGCCGAATCCACCGCCGGCACCGCCAAAGCCTGCACGACGGCCATCTTCGTGGCCTGTGGTGTCATAATTTTGACGTTTTTCGCTATCTGACAGCACCTCGTACGCGTGGGTCACAGCTTTAAATTCTTCTGCAGCGTCGTCAGAGGGGTTGTGATCCGGATGGAGTTGCCGCGCTTTTTTGCGATAGGCCTTTTTGATCTCTTGTGCTGTGGCGTCACGTTCAACACCCAGGACCTGATAGTAATCTTGTGCCACTTGCTGGTCGTGTTCCTTTCAGTTCAAGCGCTGCGCGTCTGAAACCGTGTTTTGGTCAAAAATCTATTATCTTGGCAAACGTCTATCGGGGCAAAATCCGGGAAAGATACCGAGCTATCGCCCGGACCGCAGACATGGTCGAAGGGTAGTCCATCCGAGTTGGTCCAACGACGCCGATCTTTGCGGCATCGCCCGGTCCGTAGCCGGCGGCCACCACCGAGGTGTCCCCTAACGAGCCAAAGTTTTCATCTCCGATACGCACAGACAAGCCGTGAGCATCTTGTTCCATTTCGGTCAACAATTTCAATAACACAACCTGTTCTTCGAGTGCTTCTAAAATCGGGCCGATGGAGTGACTAAAGTCCTGCGGAGAGCGGGCCAGGTTCGCGGTGCCGGCTAACAGGATACGGTCTTGATACCCTGCTTCGGCTAAGAGTTGCAATGCATTACCTAATGACGCCGCCAGTCCCTGGTGTTCGGGCGCGATCACCGCTTCGATCTCCGTTAGCGCGTGCTGCAAGTAATACGGACTGACGTTGTCCAAGTAGGTCATGAAGACCTGAGCCAGCACATCAAGCGCCGGCTGGTCGATGGGCTCGTTCAAATAGACCACGCGCTGATCGACGCGTCCGGTGGAGAGAATCATCACGGCCAGCAGCCGTTGTTCTGATAGCAGCACAAACTCGACACGCCGGATCACCGACGAATCCAATTGCGGATACTGGATGACGGCGACTTGACGAGTTAACTGTGACAACACCTGAACGGTACCCGCCATGATGTCGTCCATGTCATCTGAGTTATCCAGCAACGTACGAACGGCGCGACGTTCGGCGACTGAAAGCGGTCGAACTTCGGAAATGCGATCGACGAAATACCGATAACCTTTATCAGTGGGGATACGCCCTGAAGACGTATGTGGTGCAGCGATGAGGCCTTCATCTTCGAGGTCAGCCATGTCGTTGCGCACTGTCGCAGACGAAACGCCCAGGCTATGACGCTCTACCAGGGCTTTTGAGCCGACAGGCTCGCGGGAGGCAACATAGTCTTCCACAATTGCTTGTAAGACCTGCATTCGACGTGGGTGGTCAGTCATGTTCCCTCCTTCAAAAAAGTTAGCACTGTCGCCAGCATAGTGCTAATCGTAACTGGAAGTTCTCAGTCGCGACAGTTTCTAGGGTGAGTTCTTCGCTGATGACTGATCGTGCTTTGATAACCTCGAATGATTAGCAAACAGAAAGGCACCACCACGATGAATTGGGACCAGTGGGGACCGGGCAATCTCTCGAACCATAAACCGGTTTCGACTCCGAAGAAGGTAGCCGCTGCACGAGGTCTGGTCATCGAAGACGCTGATACCGGCTTCACTGGAGCCGTCACGCGTATCGAAAAGTCAGGTGGGGTCCATCTCGTGGTGCTCGAGGGACGCCGGGGTGCGACACGGTCTTTTCCACTGGGTTTCGGATTTACCATTGACGGTCAGCCGATTGAATTACTTCCGCCGGCACAACGGACAAAACCTCAACAGACACGGACCGCCTCGGGCTCTCGCGCCGTCGGGGCACAACGAGCTCAAGTGGCCAAAGCTTCACGCATCTGGGTCGAAGGCGTGCACGATGCAGAGTTGGTGGAAAAGATTTGGGGCGATGATCTTCGCGTCGAGGGCATCGTAGTCGAGCCCCTCCATGGTATTGACGACCTGGCCGGTGCCATCACCTCATTCAAACCCAGCCCAAAACGCCGTCTCGCCGTGTTACTTGACCATTTAGTCAGCGGTTCCAAAGAGGACCACATTGCAACCGAGGCGATGCGTGTTTCGGGGGCACAAGACAACGTATTGATTGTTGGCCATCCCTACGTGGACATATGGCAGGCTGTGAAACCGGAACTCATCGGGATTCAAGCCTGGCCCAAAATTCCCCGTGGGGAGGACTGGAAAACCGGCATGTTGGCCCGCTTGGGTCTCCCGAATCAAACTGCCGAAGACATCGGACTAGGTTGGAAGAAGATCCTGTCGCGAGTCAACAGTTTCGTCGATCTGGAATCAACACTGCTGGGTCGAGTTGAACACATGATCGATTTCGTAACTGTACACGAATAGCAGAATTTGACGCGAACCGCACCAATCTGTCAGGTTTCGGCAGAGTTGAGGTTTAGACTGCTTAGAGTAAGTCAGTATCAGCGAAGTTACATCCGGCTGAATCTACCGTAAAGGAAGCACAACGTGTCACAGACCCCTGGGGCCTCAGCACAAGGTAGCGACACAACCTCGCGCCCTCCTCTGACGCCGTCAGAAGATCGCCAGTGGGCAACTGTCGCTCACTTTGGCGCATTTTTGGGCTTTGTTCCTTCACTGGTTGTGTTCATTGTGTTCCGAACACGTGGCCCATTTTCTGAGCAAGAATCGAAAGAAGCGCTCAACTTTACTTTGCCACTGACGGTCGTGGCAGTTGCCATGAACATATTGGCATTCTTGCCGATCATGGGCGCGATTTTTGGGGTCGTCGCGGTATTACTGTGGCTATTTATGACGATTTCAGGCGTCATCGCAGGCATTGAAGTTAATAAGGGTCGTCCGTACCGCTACCCGTTCAACCTGCGCATTATTCGCTAGTATCACGACAGTCCGGTTAGAAACCCGCCAGTCTGCGGGTAATCGCATCGTCCAAAAGACGCCCTTTGAGCGTGGGCACAATCTTGCCCCGATGTAATGCTGCCGCCTCAATAAGCCCTTGAGCAGCTAAGAGTTCTGTTTCATGCTGTGCCCGGTCGGCTACAGTCTGCTCCTGCGATGTCAGCACGGAAGTATCTAGGCCTTCGGCCAGGCGAACGCCCAACATAATTTGCTCAAGCAACCGTGCATCGTGATCGGGGATTTCATGACCGATTGCCGGAGACAAACCGTCGATTATTCGTGATGCATATGCGGCTGGATGCTTTGCGTTCCACCACCGGACACCCGCCATATGCGAATGTGCCCCCGGACCTATCCCCCACCAGTCTTGATCGCGCCAGTATGCCAAGTTGTGCTGCGACTGGTGGATTCCTTGGTCGTGCGGGTCAAAAGCCCAGTTCGAGATCTCATACCAGCGGTACCCCGCGGCAGCTAATCGCTCTTCGGTCGCGAGGTATTTGTCAGCCTGGTCGTCTGGATCCGTATTTGGATAGACTCCGCGACGGATCTGAGCAGCAAGCTTGGTACCCTCTTCAACAATGAGACCGTACGCTGAGACGTGCTCTGGTTGAAGCTCGAGTACAGCGTCTAGCGAGTTCTGCCAGTCTTGTAACGACTCGCCTGGTGTGCCGAAGATCAAATCTAAGGACATATCGAGGTTGGCGTCGCGGATCCACTGTGCTGCTGTGGCCACGTTTGCTGGATCATGGGTACGTTCTAAGACCTGCAACACATGAGATACGGACGATTGCATGCCCATCGAGATCCGGTTGAATCCGCCGTCGGCCAGTGTCTTGACGCTATCGGCCGTCAAAGAATCTGGGTTCGCTTCGGTAGTGATCTCAGCTTCGGCAGTTATCCCGAACAGCTGTTGGGCTCGCTCCAGGATTTTTGTCAGATCCGAAGCCTGCAGCAGCGTGGGGGTACCGCCCCCAAAAAATACAGAGTGCAGCGGTTTGGCATCGACACCTGATCGTTCCATGGTGTCGGCTGCATATTCGAGTTCCTTGATAGCCGTGTCGGCATAACTGTCGTGCGATGCGCCAGGACCAAGGTCAGGCGAGATATACGTGTTGAAATCACAGTATCCACATCGGCTGACACAAAACGGCACGTGCACGTACAGCGAAAAGGTGCGGTCGGTGCCATTTATTGCGGGAGCGACAAACTCTGGGAGCAAACCAGTGGTTGCTGATGCTGCTGTGGGACTCAAGGCCTAGTTGCCACCCGTATCTGTCGACAACGCTGCAATGAACGCCTCCTGCGGTACCTCGACAGTACCGACCATCTTCATACGCTTCTTGCCTTCCTTTTGCTTCTCGAGCAACTTGCGTTTACGGGAAATGTCACCGCCGTAGCATTTCGACAAGACGTCTTTTCGGATGGCTCGAATATTTTCTCGGGCAATGATTCGCGAGCCGATCGCCGCTTGAATCGGTACTTCGAATTGCTGACGTGGGATGAGGTCTTTGAGTTTCGAGGTCATTTTCACGCCGTATGAATATGCGTGGTCACGGTGGGTGATCGCAGAAAATGCGTCGACAGCGTCACCTTGTAACAAGATGTCCACTTTGACGAGATCAGCGATCTGGGAACCTTCACGGTGCCAGTTCAGAGAGGCGTATCCCTTGGTTCGGGACTTGAGAATGTCGAAGTAGTCGAACACGATTTCTGCCAGTGGTATCCAGTAGCGAATTTCAACGCGTTCTTCCGACAGATAGTCCATGCCATTAAGTTGGCCGCGTTTACCTTGTGACAGCTCCATGACCGCCCCAATAAACTCGGACGGAACAATGATCGTCGCCATCGCCATAGGCTCTTCCACCTCGGTGATTTTTCCTTCCGGAAATTCCGAGGGATTCGTGACCTCAACTTCAGTGCCGTCTTCTGTAGTCACACTATAAATGACGTTGGGTGCCGTGGAAATTAGATCCAGATTATATTCACGCTCTAAACGCTCTCGCACGATTTCTAAATGCAACAGGCCCAGGAAGCCTACGCGGAAACCGAAGCCCAACGCCACGGATGTTTCGGGCTCGTAGCTCAGGGCTGCGTCATTAAGCTGAAGTTTTTCCAGTGCATCGCGCAGTGCAGGATAATCCGAACCATCGATTGGATATAACCCAGAAAACACCATGGGTTGAGGTTCACGGTACCCGCCGATTGGTTCTTCTGCCGGTTGCTTTTTGGAGGTAACGGTGTCACCGACCTTTGATTCAGCAACGTCTTTGACTCCGGTAATCAAATACCCCACTTCGCCGACGCCTAGCCCCTTGCCAGGAATAGCATCAGGAGAGTAGACACCTGACTCTTGAAGCTCGTATTCTGAGTCCGTAGCCATCATGCGGATGCCTTGCCGTGGCGTCAGTTGACCGTCAACCATACGAACATAGGTGATCACACCACGGTAGGTATCATAGATCGAGTCAAAAATCATCGCACGAGCCGGGGCATCGACGTCACCGGAGGGCGGTGGGACGTCGCCAACGACGCGATCTAATAGTGCTTCTACACCTTCGCCGGTCTTGCCCGAAACTTTCAGCACGTCATCCGGATCGATACCAATAAGATTTGAAATTTCTAGAGCATAGCGCTCTGGCTCTGCCGCGGGCAGATCGATCTTGTTCAGAACCGGAATGATTTCGAGATCATGTTCCATAGCCATATACAGATTCGCAAGGGTTTGGGCTTCAATGCCCTGTGCTGCGTCGACCAACAGGATAGCGCCTTCGCAAGCTGCCAGAGAACGCGAGACCTCGTATGCAAAATCAACGTGACCGGGTGTGTCAATCATATTGAGGACATAGTCTTGGCCATCAACTTGCCAGGGCATGCGTACAGCTTGCGACTTAATGGTGATGCCACGTTCGCGTTCAATATCCATGTTATCCAGGAACTGATTCTGCATCTCACGCGGTGTCACGACCTTGGTGTTTTGCAACATGCGATCAGCAAGAGTGGACTTGCCGTGGTCGATATGGGCGACAATACAAAAGTTCCGGATCACCGACGGGTCAGTAGAACCGGGCTGAGGCGGGTTGGACGCCACTGGCGACACGTGCACCATCCTTCGAAATTTATTGGCATCGGGCGTGAAAGCTTCTTCACACCCCGATATTTATCGTTGCTCTATTGTTTCATGTTACAACCCTATCGACGACAACATATCGCGCGAACTGTCGATCTGCTAGCGAACACTCGCACGCGACGCCACAGCGCCCATGGCAATTCGCTGTTGCCCGTACTTTTTGGTAAGGTAGACGCCTGTGTGTCCGCGCAGGTCGACGGGCACTCCTGGTTAGGCTTTCCAAGGTGCCCCCACACCGCTCAGTCGCTTGATCAGGAATACCCCTCACCGACCCTAATTTTTAGAATGAATAGGACCATAATTGGCAAATCTCAAGTCTTCGAAAAAGCGCGCAATCACGAACGAAAAGCGTCGTGAACGCAACACCGCTATCAAGTCTGAAGCAAAGACGCTGCTGCGTAAGGTAAACAAAGCTGTTCAGGCTGGCGATAAAGAGGCCGCTCAAAAAGCACTCTCCGTTGCCAACCGCAAGCTCGACAAGGCTGTCAGCAAGGGTGCCATCCATCGCAACAACGCTGCCAACCGCAAGTCCGGTGCTGCAGCTCGTGTGAATGCCATGGATGCCTAAGCTTCTCTAGCACGTCACTACATGGTTGAGGCCACTACATTATCGTAGTGGCCTCAACCATTTGATGGTCGTGACTACCGATGAGCCACAAGACCGGCAACTTTCGTCACCATACGCTCAACGGCGTAATTTGCATCGCGTGCTTGGCCTTTAGCCTCAGCATCTGCCCGAGCGATCAACTCAACTGCACCCGCGATATTGACCGGAGACCAGTGTCTCGCGGTCGCCGTGACTCGTTGGGCCTGCCACGGCGCCATGCCTAATACTGAAGCCAGTTGTCCCTGTGGAATCCGAGCGTCCACTACGCGAGCGACTTGTCGTGCTTTCATCGCGAAAGATGCAGTAACTGCCACCGGTTGGACTCCGGTCGCCAGTGCATGACGTAGCAGTGCCGTTGCGGGGCCGAGTTGCCCGTCTAATGCAGCATCCGCGACTTTAAACGCAGTGGCTTGCACTCTGCCGCCGTAGTATTTTTCGACGATTTCTTCAGTGATGGTGCCTTCGGTATCGGCAATGAGTTGGCTTGTTGCTGCTGCAAGTTCGCCAAGGTTTGGTCCGATAGCGTCTGCTAAGGCGCGCACCGCTTCGGCGTTGACCCGGCGTTTGGCGGCACGAAACTCCGCTTGTAAGAATTCCATCCGGTCGCGATCTGATTTGATCGGCTTTGCTTCGATATGTTGCCCAGCCCTTTTTAAGGCATCCAGCAGACGCTTTCCTCGGTTGCCGCCACCGTGGAGTCCAAGAAAGGTCACATCGGGGTTGGGGTACTGCACATACTCAAGCCCATCAACGACAAACGCATCGGTCATCTTGTGCATCTCATCGAATACCAGGAGTTTTTCCTCGCCAAATAACGAGGGGCTCGCCAATACCTGCAGTTCGCCGGACTCGTAGTTTGCCGCGGACAGGTGATGTATTTCAGTGTCAGGCGCGACCTGTTTGAGCTGCGCCTTGATCGAGTCGGTGACCCTGGTGTGGATATACTCTTCACCGCCCTGCACAAGGATGAATGGGGAAACGTTGACATCACGCCACGAGGTGCCTGCGGATTGTGTTCGACTGGTGGAAGCCATAGTTCCGAGTCTATCGGTCTAATGCGACATAGGCTTGATTCTGTTCGAAGGTCACAGCGAAAGTGCCATCTACATCGGTCCGGCGGATTGCAACCCGCGGACCGAGTGCGTCCAGAATGTCATCATGTGGATGCCCATACGTGTTGTCTTCACCGACTCCAACCAATGCCATATTCGGTGCAGTGTGTTCAATGATCTCCACTCCCCCGTTTTGTGCCCCGTGATGTGACAACTTCAGAATATCGATATCTTCAGGAATGTTTCCTTCGGCTATGAGTTTGGTCGCCTCATCTTCTTCAAGATCGCCGGTATACAGTGCCTCGACGACACCGCCGTGGCGATATATCTCGACCAGCATGACGATTGAGGCATTATTTTCATTCGACGCTTGCGTATTCGCCGCCAGGACGTTCCAGCGGACTTCTACTGGGTGATCGTCATCCTCATTGGCGTGGTCAATAATGCCCGTCAGCGGTTCACTCACCAGCCGGGCCTCTGGGGGTATACCTGTGCTCTCGGCATCGTGGGCAGGATCGGTCCCTGTCGAGTACAAAATCTGGTCTGGTTGGTATTCTTCCAACACTGCGCTCACACCGCCCACATGGTCTGCGTGGAGGTGGGTGATCACCATGACATCGATCTGTTCGATATTAGCTTCGGCTAAGCATTGTGTGGCTAGGTCACCGTCAGGTCCGGTGTCGATCACCATGGCGGAGGTGGGACCGGTCCGAACCAGGTACATATCCCCCTGTCCGACGTCACATCCGACTATGTCCCAGTCGGTATTGATGGAACTGGGTTGGACTGGCCAGAAGACGGCCACATGGGCCACCAGCGCAATAGCCAGGACAGCATACTGGAACACATTGGCAAATGAATAATGCTCCTTCGATGCCACCAATACTCGATTCCAGACAGATGTTGCTGTGGCGATCTTGACGGGTGGTTTTGGGCGTCGTTGGAAACGAAGGAGTTTCAACACGAAGATGAGACTGGCTGCCCAGTGCAACACCACAAGCGCCGTTCCTGCCGGGCCCTGGGGCCAGGGTAACGTAGCACCGGGAAGCTCCGCGGCAGTTGTGGCAATCCATCCGATGCCAGCTGCCGGCAGCGAGACGATGTGCAACAGCACCTGAGACAGCCAAGGAGCGACCACACAAATTGCTGCGGCAATCGTGCCCGGGATCATGATCAGGGGCAGTAGCGGTGTAGCAAAGAGATTGGCGACGAGCGAGTAGGGACTCACATAGTCGATAAACGTCAGCAGTATAGGCTGGCACGCCAGTTGCGCGGTTGCGGAGACGGCCAGTGATGAGCTGAGCAGACTCGCCCAAAAGTCGGGCAGTAGTTTTTCAAGGAATCCGTGGAGCCAACGATCTAAAGGCTGTGCGCCGAGCACGATGCCGGCAGTTGCCGCCACAGAGAGTTGGAACCCCACTTCGTGGATAAGTTCCGGAGATATCGTCAACAGCACGATGGTCGACAGCGCTAAGATCGGCAACGCTTGGGATCCCCGTCCGAAAAACAGGGCCCAGGCGCCAATGGCACCCATGGTGGCTGCGCGAATAATGGAGGGCTGCATTCCCACGATCTGCACGAAGAGCAGAAGCGTACACATAAACGCCGCGATCACGACGCCTCGAGGCAGTCTCAGCGTGCGAAATAGTAGCGTCGCTGCGGCGGCGATGAGTGACGTATGCGCACCCGACACGGCTGACAGATGACTCAGCCCAGAAACGTTCATGGCGTCTTCTACGTCTTCGGTCTGTTGCGAGCGGTCTCCCAGAATCAGTCCGGGTAACAGTTGCGGCGCATAACTGAGCGTGTCAGCAGATTGGTTGCGTAGTGTTTCGCGGAGCACATCGCGGCCGGTTGAGTTGTGCTCATCATCCGGGCCAAAACACGTGCCCGGCTCTGCTCCCGTGATCGCCTGGACGAAAACACTCGACTCGTTATCGGAGACACGTCCCATGAAGCAAACGTCGGTCCCAGCAGTCAGCTCTTGCCATGTTTCATCGCCGGAGATCACGATCTTTGCGGGGTGATCGGTTGCTGTGAGGTCTTTGCCGTAGTGCTCGACATCAGCAGTCGCATACCAGCTGGGAACGAAGGGTCCTTCCCGTTTGACGGGTGCTGTGACGAGCTGCGCAGAGATGTTCGCTGTCCCGAGTTCATCGACGAATTCTAGCCACCCTGAATCCTCGGCGGCTATGCGCTGCTGTTGGACAAAGAACGCTGCTGGCGTTGCCAGCCAGCAGGCGATAGCCACGATCAGGGTCACATTGACCACTCGGCGTTTGCTGGCCTTACGGGCCAACGCAACGCCCAGCACGGCTACACCCCCGAGGATCGGCAAGACCACCGGCAGCCAGCGCACCCAAGCCATGGATGCTGTCGGGAGTGTCAAGCAGACGATGGCGGTCAGCGCGGCAGCAGGTAGCAGGCGGATGTCGATGGGTGCGGCCACGTCATCTGGTTTGATGTGGTGGTCTGGCGTCACCACTCGACTAACCCATCGAGGCGTTCGCGCGTGGCCGGACCTATCCCTGAGACTGCTTCTAGATCGGCGAGATCGGTAAATGCTCCGTGCTGTTCGCGGTGTGCAATGATGTCAGCTGCGGTCGCAGGCCCAACCCCTGGCAGTGTTTCGAGCGCGGCCGAATCCGCGGTGTTAATGTCGACGGTGCCGGTGCTTTCACCCCCGACACCGGGTTCAGCGGATGCATCCACTGCGTTGAAGTCTTGAGCAGTCTCACGATCAGGCACCAGGATGTAGTCCCCATCATTGGCCACGGCTGCCAAGTTGAGGGCATCCAATTGTGCTTGGTCAGTTGGCCCGCCCGCTGCCTCGAGAGCGTCGACAACCCGGATGTCACCGGATAGCTCAACGATGCCTGGCTCATGCACCTCACCAGCCACGTGGATGATAGTGACGGCGCCTGAGGGCTCGTCTGTCGTGTCTGTGGCCTCCTCGGAGGTGTCATCAAACGGTTCAGGATCGGTGTTATCGACAGCGAACGTGGAGTCTTGGGTTGCCGGTTGGTCTGTTATGAGCCATCGAAAGCCAAAGACTGTGGCCACGATGACGACCAACATCAACACCGCTGAGAGGGCTACCTTGGTTCGCCAAATTGGCGCCCTGGGCTGCTGTTCGTCGGGTTCAGCCAGATGTTTTCCCATGTATGCCAGCATGGGGCTTGTTCAGCAGGGTTCAGGCAACTTCCGGGGTCAATGTGGACAAGTCAGCTGACCAGACTCGCTTGTGGACGAGTGTCGGCTACGGGACGTGCACGGTGTTACGTGTTGCCGTAGCGTGCGTAGTCTAAGTCTGGGCTCATCGAGACGCCGAGTGCCCCGAGTCCAAGGTGGGCTGCGAGTACCGCTGGTAATCGTACAACCGGGACCGGCATGGAAGAGTATTCCTCCAGGTCCTGGGCTAGTTCTCGTGCGGAGTCCAGATCACCGTAGCCTTGCACGCTGAGTCTCACGGGTGGCGTTGCCGTGCTTGCGATCTCGGTAATGGCAGCCAGTGCTTTGGCTTCGCTACGGGGCCGGTCGAGCAGTTCGATGGCGCCGTTATTCAAGTGCATCACGGGTCGGACCTGGAGTAATTGTCCCAGAAGACCGGTGAGCGCCGGAATGCGGCCGCCTTTACGCAGCGCGTCAAGATTTGGGACGGTGAACACTGTTTGACCGGCATCGGCTTGTCGCGTGGCGAGGTCGGCGAGAAATTGGGTTGAGAGACCGAGTCTGGTCCGCTGCAAGACGTCGAGCACGGCATAGCCCAAGGACATGCCGGCATTATATGAATCCAATACCGTCACCGGTACAGGCGAGTTCGCCGCTGCGATGCGTGCTGCGTCAGCGGTACCTGAAAGTTTTGAGGACAGGTGGATCGAGAGGATGCGGCCGTAGCCCTGTTCGGCGACGTGTTTGTAGGTGGCCGAGAATTGTCCGGGTGAGGGCCTCGAGGTTCGCAGCGGGGTGCCTGCGGCCAGGGCAATCGCGAGGTCCTGGTGCAGGATTTCGTCGTCTTCATTATAGATTTGGTCACCGATCATCACCGGTATCGGGATGGTGAAGAGCTCTGATCCGGTGGGAAGTTTATAGACTTCGTCGGGCAGTGCCGCTGAGGTGTCAGTGACGATGGCTACCCGATCGCGTCGTGGCGGTTTCAGGTAGCGAGCCCAACCGACCGCCTCACCGCGTACATCTCGGGATCGGGCGGCCAGTCGGGCTATCCACGGAGCAACATCCGACATCAGCGGTTAGCCCACCACGAAGTTGACGAGTTTGCCGGGGACCACGATGATTTTGCGGATCTGTTGGTCTCCAATGGAGCGCTGCACGTTGTCGGAGTTGCGGGCAAGTGCTTCGAGGTCTTCCTCAGAAATATCGGCGGGGACTTCGAAGCGGTCACGCAACTTGCCTTGGACCTGGGCGATGACGGTGATCTGGTCTTCAACTAGCAGTGTGTCATCCACGGTCAACCACTGTGAGCGGGCAACCGATGGCTCGTGGCCCAGCATGGCCCACATGTCTTCGGCGGTGTACGGTGCCACCAAGGAGACCAGTTGTGCGATGACTTCCGTGGCTTCGCGAACGGCAGGATCGCCGGCCCCTGCCCCATTGTCGACTTCTTTTCTGGTGGCGTTCACCAATTCCATGGTGCGGGCGATGACCACGTTGAATTTTCGGTCATCGAGAAGAGCCTCTGTCTCGTGCACGATTTTATGTGTGGTCTGTCGTAGCCCTACTACTCCACCTGCGGGGTCTGTATTTGGTGCTACGCCGAGCTGTTGGACGTCCTGGGCCAGACGCCAGGCACGAGCCAGGAATTTCAGCGATGCCGCCGGCGATACATCAGCCCAGTCGACGTCATCTTCGGGCGGGGAGGCAAAGACCATGGTCAACCGAATGGCATCGACACCGAACGCATCGAGTTGTTCACCCAGTGCCACACCATTGCCCAATGATTTCGACATGGCTTTGCCACCGTTGAGGACTTGGCCTTGGTTGAGCAGACGGGTAAACGGTTCGGTAAAGCTCACCAGATCCATGTCGTAGAGGGCTTTGGTAAAGAAGCGTGAGTACAACAGGTGCAGGATCGCGTGTTCGACGCCACCGACGTATTGATCGACTGGACCCCAACGATCGAGCTTGTCACGGTCCCAGATTTTGTCGGCGTTTTGAGACGACACGAAGCGCATGTAGTACCAAGACGAATCCACGAAGGTGTCCATCGTGTCGGTGTCGCGTTTGGCCGGACCTGCACAGGTTGGGCATTCAACGTGTGCCCAGTCCTCCGCTGCTTCCAACGGGGACTTGCCCTTTGGCGCCAGTTGTTGACCATGGAGATTGTTGGGCAGTTCAACCGGAAGTTGCTCATCGGGCACGGGGACTTCACCACACGTTGCACAATGAATGATCGGGATCGGGGCGCCCCAGAACCGTTGACGCGACAGCAGCCAGTCACGCAGCCGGTAGTTCACGGATTGATAGCCGGTACCTTTGGCTTCCAGCAGCTCAATGGCTTTGGAGATCGCCTCGGTGCCCGACAGACCATCAAGGTCGCCAGAATTCACGTTGCTTCCGGCTTGCGTTGTCGCGACGCCAGTATCTTCGGGGTTTTCTTCGTCGGTTGCAACGACCATGCGTACCGGTAGATCCATGGCACGCGCAAAATCCATATCCCGTTGATCGTGCGCGGGAACGGCCATGATCGCGCCGGTCCCGTAATCCGCCAGGACATAGTCTGAGGCCCACACGGGAACGCGTTCGCCCGACAGGGGGTTAATGCCATAGCGTCCCAAAAACACACCGGTCTTGGGTCGGTCGGCTGACTGGCGATCAATATCAGAGACGTGCTTCAACTGATCTCGGTATGCTTCCAGTGCCGTGGCTTGTTCTGGGGCCACGAGTTGTTGTGCCAGCTCTGCATCGGCCGCCACGACCATAAAGGTTGCACCGTAGAGGGTGTCTGGACGCGTGGTGTAGACCTCGATGTCGGGGCCGTCTTCAATCGCGAACTGTACGGTGGCGCCGGTGGATTTGCCAATCCAGTTGCGTTGCATGTTCAACACGCGCTCAGGCCATTTGCCCTCGAGCGCGTCCATGTCTTGCAACAAGCGTTCGGCATACTCGGTAATTTTGAAGTACCACTGTTCCAAGGCCTTTTTAGTGACCTCGGTGCCGCACCGTTCACAAGCACCGTCGACCACTTGTTCGTTGGCCAACACAGTCTGATCTTTTGGACACCAGTTGACCGGCGAATTTTTGCGGTAGGTCAGGCCACGTTCATAGAACTTCAGAAACAGCCACTGGGTCCAGCGGTAGTACTCGGGATCTGAGGTGTGCAGTACGGTATCCCAATCAACGGAAATGCCATAGCGGGCAAATGACGACCGTTGGGTGGCAATGTTGGCGTAGGTCCATTCAGCAGGGTGTGCGTCCCGGGCAATGGCAGCGTTTTCAGCAGGCAGACCAAAGGAATCCCAGCCGATGGGGTGGAGCACATCATAACCGCGCAGCATCCAATAGCGAGACACGACGTCACCCATAGCGAAGGCTTCGGCGTGACCCATATGCAGGTCGCCCGAGGGGTATGGGAACATATCAAGCACGTATTTCCGCGGTCGCTGGCCGTCATCGGCTGCTTGAAAGACTTTGTTGTTTTCCCAATAGCCGGCCCAGCGCTGCTCGATGGCAGCAAACGAATACTCTTCGCGCCCAGTATCGGCTTGATTCGATGTGTTCGTCACGATTTCCTGTCTACAACTTCTACGAAAATGTCAGATCTAGTCTAAGTTTAGTATTCTAGCTGGTCTCATCAACCGGCCAGCCAATTGCGTGCTCAATTGCCGCACGCCACCCGGCAATCAGACGATCGCGCTTGTCCGGCTCAATCTGCGGATGCCAGATCCCGCCGGCTTGCCACAGGTTGCGCAATTGTGCCGTGTCTTCCCATATACCGATCCCCAGGCCGGCCGCATAGGCAGCACCGCGAGCCGTCGTTTCCACGTCAGCGTTGCGTTGGACGATGACATCTAAAATATCGGCTTGGAACTGCATGAGTTGGGCGTTGACGGTCATACCGCCATCCACGTTGAGTCGTTGCAGCGGTCTCCCGGTATCTGCTTCAACAGCCTGAATGACATCCAGGGTTTGATACGCAGTGGCATCGAGTGTGGCCCTGGCGATGTGACCGGCTGTGGCGTAGTTCGTGAGGCCGATGATGGTTCCGGAAGCATCGGATCGCCACCACGGTGCGAGCAGACCAGAAAAGGCCGGCACGAAATACACTCCACCATGATCGGTCACACTGTTGGCAAGACGTTCAATGTCGTCTGAGCTCTCAATGATCCCGAGTTGGTCACGCAACCATTGGACCACGGAGCCGGCTTGAGCAACCGAGCCTTCCAACGCGTACACGGGCGCTTCACCGGGGAGTTGATACGCCACCGTGGTCAGCAGCCCACTGGACGAAAAGACCGGCTCGTGACCGGTGTTGTAGAGCAAAAAGCAGCCGGTGCCATAGGTATTCTTTGCTTCACCGGCCGCAAAGATGGTCTGCCCAAAGCTTGCCGCCTGTTGGTCCCCCAACACGCCGGTGATCGGCAGACCACCGATCGCTAAAGAGCCGGTCACGTGACCATAGTGATACACCGATGGATGAATCTCGGGCAGCGCATCGCGCAAGATATTGGGGTCGATCCCGAAGACTTCGCCCAGGTTGTAATCCCACTGCCCGGTGCGGATATCCATCAGGGACGTCCGAGAAGCATTGGTGATGTCGGTAGCGTGGACTGCCCCGCCGGTGAGATTCCAGATAATCCAGGAATCGATCGTGCCAAAACGCAGCTGCCCGTTGGTAGCAAGCCGCGCGGCCGCTTCGTGGTGTTGCAGCATCCACGCCATTTTTGGTGCCGAAAAATATGCCGACAGGTGCAGTCCGGTAGCCGACTGGACGGCAGCATTCTGCCCGTTGGCAATGAGCTGTTCGACGGTCGCGTCGGTACGGGCGTCCTGCCAGACAATGGCGCGCTGCACAGGACGAGAGGTGTTGGCATCCCAGGCCACAATGGTTTCACGCTGGTTGGTAATGCCGATGGAAGCAATGTCAGCGACGGTGAGTCCTGCCCGTGCCATGGCAAGGGCGGCAAGTTCTCGAATATTCGCCCAGATTTCGGAGGCGTCGTGTTCCACCCATCCTGGGTGGGGAAAATACTGCTGATGTTCCCGGGCCACGATCGTCACGGTCGTCCCAGTTGAGTCGTACAGCGCAACGCGTGTCGAGGTGGTCCCCAGATCCAGCGACATGATGATCCGAGGTGATGAGTTGGCAACCATACGCGTTACTTAACCACACGTGTGTCACATCGGTCACCCACCGGCACGAGATGGCGTGAGATTTCATAGACTGGTAGGTATGACTTCTGGCATTTTAGGACGGTTGCGTCCGCGATTCTTAGTGCGTGACCGGGCCGTCTTGACGGGTCATACCCAACGCGATCCCCAACGATTCGGTGTGACCGTGACTGACCCGGTCTCGGGGGTGGACTTTGAGGTGGCCGTGTTCAAATACCCCGGCCCGCCGGGCGCCCGGCAAGTATTGGCGGTCCATGGGTTCCGAGGCGATCACCACGGGCTGGAACTCATCGTCGATGGGCTTGCTGCCTATGAAGTGTGGGTGCCCGATCTGCCAGGTTTCGGCGTTTCAGGCGCGCTACTTGATGCTAAGCACAGCGTTGAACACTATGGGAACATCATCAATCAAATCGCGAAAACCATGGCGAACCCGACACTGGTTGGACACTCTTTCGGATCGCTCATCGCTGCAGCCGCTGTTGCCGACCAGTCAGTGGATTACCCGCACTTGGTGTTGTTGAACCCTATTGCCAAACCAGCCCTGGATGCCGGAACCCCGTCGGATCGTGCCGCCACCCTGGTGACCGATGGGTTCTATCGCCTCTGTGCGGCCCTGCCATCAGCGGCGGGGCGTCGTCTGTTGGGAAATAAACTCATTGTGTGGGCCACGGGCGCGTTCATGACGAAGACCGATGACCCTCGAGTGCTGGCCTATACCCATGATCAACACCAGGCATATTTCTCCGACTTTGACTCCCCCACCACGCTACTTGAGGCCTACGAGGCGTCGATCACGCAGACAGTGGCTGATTTCGCTGACCGTCTGCGCATTCCGGTGACCCTGATTGGTGGCGCCGACGACGAACTGTCATCCCCGGAAGATATAGCAGCTCTTGAAGAGGTCTTGGCTACCGACGATGTCGAAACCTACGTATTGCAAAACACCGGACACCTGATGCATTATGAACGCTCTGTTGCCACGGCTGCTTTGATTCATTGGCGACTTTAGAGCACATCGGTGGGATCAATTCGCAGTCTGACCGCGGTGGACTCCCCGCGTGCAGACAGTTGTGCCCGCGTGGTCTTTAACGCGGTGATTACCCGGTCTGCAACGTGTTGAGGAAAAAAGAGCAGCGCTCGGTACGACTGTTCATCAATGCCTACCGGACCGATCCAAGGCGATTCGTCGGCTTGGTAGGGTAAGGGTGTACCACGCATCATTTTGTGGAGTTCATCGATGGGCCCGAGGATTTCGGCGACCCGCATGGCCGGTGGGAGGCCAAGTTGTTGTCGCTGACCAAGTTGACGATCTGCCCAGGCGATCGGGTTCATTTGCACGAGCGCGGCCACGGCGTCATCGTATTGTGCGGTGACCACCACGACTCCCCCGTCACCAGCTGGGCGGACGAGCTTGGCGGCGCGCATCCAATGGCCCAGCACCTCTTCGGGCACGTTGAGCCCCTCACGTTGCAGCTGTGCATCACCGTCGAGCAACAGCGCTGCGGCATATCCCTTGGGTGCGACTGGCTCGGCTCCCGGGGTCGCAATCACGATCGCAGGTTGGTCGGCGACGGTGACGAGCAAGTGATCGGCGGATGAGGACATGATCGGTGTCATCGGGAATGCTCGACCCAGCTCGTCAGCTGTGCGGTGGACGCCCCTGGCCCCTGCCCGAAGTTGGTTGCCTTGACAATTGTGGCACGAAAAACTGCGTTCCTTGATGCCGCACCATCGACACGTGGCTTCGTGTCGTTGGACTGCCAGCCGGTCGGTGTACCCCAGTGGGCCGGCGCAGTGTGTGCACCGGGCAGATTCACCGCAGCGTGCGCAGAACAACCCGGGAATGAATCCTGCTCGAGCGACTTGTACCAGCACTGGTCCGGGGTCGCCGTGTTTGCCATCGAGTGCATCGCGGGCCGCGCGGTATGCCATATGTGGAATCCGGGCAATTTGTGCCAGTGGATCCCGCTCGGCGTGGAATGAATCCGATGTTGCCACGACCCTCGGGGCCAGCGCCTTGCGAATATCACGGTCAGCGCCGATTTGGGTCAGTTCCCCGGTGGCCACGAGGTGTTGGACGTCAATGGCCCGGGACGTCGAAGCAAGCACGAGTCGGGATCCATGCTGGGTGGCACGGCGTCGAGCCACCGCATGCACGTGAAAATATGGTGTTCGTGGTTCGATGAGGTGGTCGCTGGTGGGTTCCCACACCATAATCATGTCGATGTGTGCCAGGGGCGCCCAGATGGCTGATCTGGTGCCCACAACGATGCGGTGTTGACCGTTGAGGATTTGGAGAAACGACCGATACCGTGCGGTATTGCCTTGATCGCCGCTGAGCATAGCAAAGCCGCGTGTGCCGACCCGCTCTTTCAGTTGGCGTTGCAGCCTGGAGAGGTGTTTGTGATCGGGCACGATGACCAGGCTGGTCTGTTGCAAAGCTGCCAGCCGTTGGGCGGCATCTGCCAAGACACCCATGGCGTCCCAGCTGGCGTGTGCTGAGGCGAGTGTCAGGGCGTAGTGTCCGGGGTGGCCGGGCGTGAAGAGCTGTTCGGCTCCATCGAGCAAGTCCCACGCGAATGTGGGGCCGGTTGTCTCGTCGACGGGGGTAGCCGGTGGTGCTTCAATGACCGGTGGCGCTGGAACTGTGTCGTCGTCGAGTTGTTGGGCGATATCGCGTTCTACCCCGGCCACTCGTCGAGGAATGACAGCACGCAGTACGTCTGCGGTGATGGAGCCGTAGTCCTGGGCGATGAGTTGTGCCAGTTCCAGGACTTTGGGTTCTAGCACGGGCATCACCGACACAACTTTTTGGAGTCGGGTGAGCCTCGCGACGGTGTCGATGGTGTCGGTACGTTGGATCAGCCATCCGAAGAGTTGTTGATGGCCAAACCGTACTTTGACACGGACACCTGGTTTCGCTGCTGTATCGAGTTCTTGGGGTATGAGGTAATCAAAATACCGGTCTAGATGCGGCACCGGAGTTTCCAAGAGAACTTTGGCTACCGGTTGTTGAGGCCATCCTTCCGGTGCCGGCGGTAACGTGGCACGGGACTCTGGAAGGTCGAAGAGGGCATCTGTTTCGGGCACGTCACCAGTCTACCGCGGCACGCAATTGGTCAACTTTATCGGTGCGTTCCCAGGTGAAGTCGGGGAGTTCGCGGCCGAAGTGTCCGTTGGCTGCAGTGGCCTGATAGATGGGACGCAAGAGCTGCAGGTCTTGTACGATGGCAGCGGGGCGCAGGTCGAAGACCTCGTTGATAGCTGCCACGATTTTGTCGTGGCTGACTTCTTCGGTACCGAAGGTATCGACATAGAGGCCTACCGGACGGGCTTTGCCGATGGCGTAGGCTACCTGTACTTCTGCACGATCCGCCAGTTCGGCAGCGACGATATTTTTCGCCACCCAGCGCGTGGCGTAAGCGGCTGACCGGTCAACCTTCGATGGGTCTTTTCCAGAAAACGCGCCACCACCATGACGGGCCATCCCCCCGTAGGTGTCTACGATGATTTTGCGTCCGGTTAGGCCGGCGTCTCCAACGGGCCCACCAATGACGAAGGGGCCGGAGGGGTTGATAATGATGTCGGCCTGTGCGTATTCCAAACCAAATGTGGTCAGGACCGGCTCGATGACATGCTGTGTGATGTCTGCGTGGAGCTGGTCTTGGGTGACGTCTTCGAGGTGCTGGGTGGAAAGCACGACGGTTTCGACACTTTTTGGGACGTGGTGTTCGTCGTAGCCGATGGTGACCTGCGTTTTTCCGTCAGGCAGCAGGTACGGCATCGGTGAACCTGGCTGCTGTCGCACCACGGTGAGACGCTCAGATAACCGGTGTGCGAGATAGATTGGGGCAGGCATCAAGGCGGGGGTTTCGTTGGATGCGTAGCCGAACATGATGCCTTGGTCGCCGGCACCTTGTTTATCGATTTCATCAACGGAGCCATCGCGCGTTTCGAGCGAGGTGGAAACACCGTCGTGAATATCACTGGATTGTTGTCCGATGGACACGTTCACACCACAGGTGGCGCCGTCGAATCCGTTGGCCGACGAGTTGTATCCAATGTCGAGGATAGTTTGCCGAACGATTTCGGGGATTTCGACGTATGCGGAGGTGCTGACTTCACCTGCTACTTGCACCAGGCCGGTGGTGACCAGAGTTTCCACCGCGACTTTTGCGTTGGAGTCTTTGGCGATGATCGCATCGAGCACAGCATCGGAGATTTGGTCACAGATCTTGTCTGGGTGTCCGGCAGTTACCGATTCCGAGGTGAAGAGGCGGAGTTCACCGTCTCCAATTCCGGCATAGGGCTGGTACATGGATGAAGTATCTTTAGCAGTCACAGTATGAGAGTGTACCTGTCTGACATTGGTGGCATCGAGAAGGGTTCATGGAACGTAAAACTTCAGGACAGTGCGCCCGCTAATCGTTCGATGATCGCTTCGGCGACGAGCTGTTTGGTACCTTGGATCGTGACATCCTCGCTACCATCGGCGAATACCATGGTCACGTCATTTTCATCTTGGCCGAAGACTTTTCCGACCCCGACTTCGTTCACCACGAGTATCTCGCAGCCTTTTCGTTGGAGTTTTGCGCGCCCGTATTCCAGTGGTGAGGTGTGTGCATCCCCGGTTTCAGCAGCAAATCCAACAATGACTCGCGGTAGGTCTTGACCCGCATCGCGTTGTTCGACGGTGGACCGCAAGACGTCTTCCGTTTGTTCCAGGACGATAGTTGGAGCGGAATCATCGTCTTGTTTTTTGATTTTCTCATTCGTGGTGCTCGCAGGGCGGAAATCAGCCACTGCGGCGGCCATAATCAGCGCGTCTTTGTGCTGGGCATGATCCAGGACAGCCTCTAGCAGGTCATGTGTGGATTCAATATTCACTACAGCAATATTCTTGTGCTCCGGGGCGGCCACGTCCATGGCACCGGCAATGAGAGTGACATGCGCACCTTGCGCGGCGGCTGCTTGAGCGAGTGCGACACCTTGTTTGCCAGACGAACGGTTGCCTAAGTAGCGGACCGGGTCGAGTGCTTCGCGCGTCCCCCCGGCACTGACCACCACGTGCTTGCCTGCCAGGGTCTGCCCTACTTGCGTCGCAGCGGCAATGGTTTTGGTCTGTGCCCAAATATCTTCGGGTTCGGGGAACCGCCCCTTCCCGGTATCTACCCCGGTCAAGCGCCCAACTGCGGGTTCGACAATGTGCACGCCCCGCGCACGAAGCGTGGCCACGTTGGCTCGGGTGGCGGCGTTTTCCCACATCTCGGTGTGCATCGCAGGCGCCATCACCACGGGGACAGTAGCTGTGAGCAGGATGTTGCCGATCAAATCAGAGGCTAGGCCCGCTGCGGCTTTGGCAAGTGAGTTGGCTGTTGCTGGCGCGATGACCACGAGGTCTGCCTGGCGTCCCTGCAGGACGTGATTGACTTCTTCGACTGCTTCAAAGGTGTCGTGATAGACCGGTTGTCCAGACAGGGCTTCCCAGGTGGGCTTTCCCACAAAGTTCAAGGCCGCCTCGGTGGGGACGACATGCACTTCGTGACCTTCCTCGGTCATCAGACGAAGCAGCAGCGCGGCTTTATACGCGGCGATGCCGCCTGTCACGCCAAGAACGATCCTCATGGACTCCCCTGTTCCAACGGTGGTGGCGACTTACTCGTCGGTTGCGTCTGCTGGACTTTCTTCTGGCAGCGCAAATGGGTCGTCGTCGTTGGCTGGCAGTTCGAAGGTCGGGAACTCTTCATCGAATTCTTCAGCGGCTGCGGCTTGAACCTCTTCAACTGGTTTCATTTCCAGCAGGTCAGCGTCGACTTCGCGCAGTGCAATCGACAGTGGTTTTTCGTTCAGCTCGGTATCGACCAGCGGTCCAACGTACTCGAAGAGACCTTCGTGCAGCTGGGAGTAGTATGCGTTGATCTGGCGTGCACGCTGGGCAGCAAAGAGCACCAGCCCATATTTGGAATCAACCTTTTCTAGCAGTTCATCTAGGGGTGGGTTGACGATACCTTCGGTTCTTAGTTCAGTCACTGACTCTCCAATGAGTTTCCCCGTAGCGACCGGGGATTGTGGATGTTTTTACGTTGTATGCCGTGGGCTACTGCGCAGCAGGTAGCTGCATGACATCTACCAGCTTGGCAGCAGCTTGTCCAACTGTATCGTTGACAATTACAGCATCAAATTCTGGTTCTGCAGCAAGCTCTAGTTTAGCGGTTTCTAGCCGTCGATGCTGTTCAGTTGCAGATTCTGTGCCGCGCCCAATGAGACGTCTGACCAATTCTTCCCAACTTGGTGGGGCGAGGAAGACGAATGTTGCTTCCGGCATGGTCTGTCGTACCTGGCGAGCACCTTGTAGATCAATCTCTAACAAAACGTGCTGGCCCTGCTCAATCGCAGATTCGACGGTATCGCGGCGGGTCCCATATTTGTTGAGACCGTGCACCTCAGCCCATTCCAACATTTTGCCCTGGTCAATAAGTTCGTCAAACTGTTCGTGAGAAACGAACGAGTAATGCACCCCGTCCAACTCTCCGGGACGCGGTGGACGGGTCGTGGCAGAAACGGACAGCCACACCTGCGGATAGTGGTGGCGAATGTATTGGCTGACGGTGCCTTTGCCCACGGCGGTTGGACCGGCAAGAACGGTGACCGCAGGAACTGTACCAGCGTGTTCAGATCTCAGCGTCAGTTCACGTGGTTCGGGAATGACCGGTGGCGTGGGATCTGGCAAGGTTCTCCTCGGCTTTTTGGCAGGTCGACCGCAACTGCGATATGACGTAGGGTATCGCACTCTTGAGCTATACCCCAAACCACTGTGCAGGTTTTGCGCAAGGTGGTTACCGGCCGAGTGCTTCTCTCAATGCGGTGCGTTGGCGATGCCCAAGGCCGCGGAGTCTACGATTTGCAGAAATATCGCATTGCTCCATAATAGTTTGCGCCCGGATTTCTCCGATCCCTTTGAGTGAAGTCAGCAGATCAATAGTGCGCATCCTGGCAACAGCCTCATCGCTATCTGCTCGTTCGAAGACTTGGGAGAGAGAAATCGTGCCGTCAGAGAACTCAGTTTTGACTTTGGCACGCGCGGTACGGGCATCAAGCGCTTTTTGCCGCGCAGCTTGTCGTTCGGCGGGTGTCAGATCTTTCAGGACCATTAGTTACTGCCTTTCGTGCCCAGCACCTACCCACCACAGGTAGGGTCAGTCACACCCACAAAGGTGAATGACTACTGTCGTGCATTGACCTATATCTCCTAGTGAAATGTAGTCTAACTCACATTGAGCTCTTTGTGAGCCTCTGCAATCGACGCTTTTAAATCCGCGACCTGCGGCCCAGCTCGTAAGATCGCACGTGAGGAGTTGACTAGGACATTTGGCCATGCCGCGCCGAACCCTGTGCGAATATCTGACGCTTGGGCTCCTTGGGAGCCGTACCCGGGCGCCAGGATTGGGGCGTTTGCCCTCGCCAGATCAATATTAAGTGTCTTAGTGACATCGATGGCGGTGGCGCCTACCACCAGGCCGACCGAGCCGAGCCGATCGGCATGGGCATTGTCTGCACCGGCGGCATCGACAATTCGTTTGGCCACAGAATCATCAGATGCGCCGACATGTTGAACACTCGCACCCTCCGGGTTGGATGTTAGCGCCAAAACAAAGACACCACGATTATGTGCTTGTGCCACATCGATCGCCGGCCGAAGGGATTCGTATCCCAGATAGGGCGATAGGGTGACGGCGTCGGCAGCAAGAGCCGAACCATCTGCCAACCAGGCTTGAGCGTAGCCGTCCATGGTCGAACCAATGTCACCACGTTTTGCATCGGCAATGGTGACGATATTGGCTTCATGTGCGAACTGCAGCGTGTCTTCTAGGACAGCAAAACCTGCCGCCCCGAATCGCTCGTAGAGGGCGACTTGGGGTTTCAAAGCAGCCACACCGACCATGGTAGCGGCCGCCTCCACGACGGTTTTCGAGAAGGTTTCAAGCCCGGCCGGGTCATCGTTGAGTCCCCAACTTTGCAGGAGATGACTGTGCGGGTCGATGCCTAGACACAACGGCCCGTGCTGGGCCATTGCGTCGGCGAGGCGAAGTCCAAATGGCTGTGACATGGGTGTCCTACCGTTGGTTCGCAATCACGTCAGCCAGGCGGCGGTCGTGTTCTTGCAGGCTGGTCACATCCCAGGAGTATTCACGCTGGGCTTGGATTGCCTGCAGCGCAGTCCCGAACGCAGCCAGGGTGGTGACGATGGGTACACCCAACGAGTTGGCTGCTGCACGAATCTCATAGCCGTCCCCGCGAGCTTCCGAGCCCGATGGAGTGTTGACAACCAAATCTACCCGTCCGGCTTCAAGCTGATCCAGGATCGTTTCGCCCGGTTGATCGGCATCGCTGGTAATTTTGTCGACGGTTTCGGTCATGATTCCGTTGCGTGCCAGCACATCTGCTGTCCCGCCCGTGGACACGAGTTCAAAGCCCATATCCGCCAGACCTTTGGCGTGGGCGACTAGACCGCGTTTGTCCCTGTTGGCAACTGAAATGAACACCCGACCCTGCGTCGGGAGTCTGCCGCCAACGGCGTCCTGAGATTTGGCGTAGGCGGTGTCAAAGTATTTATCGATACCCATGACTTCACCGGTAGAACGCATTTCGGGTCCGAGCAACGAATCGACCACGCGACCTTCCGGCGTGCGGAAGCGAGTAAACGGCAGTACGGCCTCTTTCACAGCGATCGGAGCGCCCAGGGGTAAAGACCAGCCATCGTGGGTGGCTGGTAGGTCACCGGTCTCGCGCAGGTCGGCGATCGATGTTCCGATACCGATTTTCGCTGCTGCTTTGGCCAATGCAACTCCGGTGGCCTTGGAGACGAATGGCACGGTGCGTGACGCACGAGGGTTTGCTTCGATGACATAGAGGATATCGGCGGTCAGCGCGAACTGAATGTTGATCAGCCCGCGGACGCCAACACCTTTGGCGATAGCCTCGGTGGCTTCTCTTACCCGCGCCAAGACGTCTGGGGCCAGTGTCGTTGGTGGTAGAACACAAGCCGAGTCCCCGGAGTGCACACCGGCTTCTTCAATGTGTTCCATGATGCCGCCCATAAAGAGCTCGTGGCCGTCATAGAGCGCATCAACATCGATTTCAATAGCGTCATCGAGGAAGCGGTCCACGAGTACCGGATGTTCTGCGGTAATTTCTGCGGTGGAGTTCGCGATGTATGTGGACAGTTGTTCTTCGCCGTAGACAATTTCCATCCCGCGTCCACCCAGCACATAGGACGGGCGAACAAGGACCGGATAACCAATTTCGTCGGCAATGGCCTTGGCGTCTTCAAACGAAACTGCCGTGCCGCTCTTGGGTGCAGCCAGGTTGGCTTGCTGCAGGACTTGCGCAAACAGACCGCGGTGTTCTGCCAGGTCGATCGCTTCTGGTGAGGTGCCCAAGATGGTGACGCCGGCATCCGCAAGGGCTTGGGCCAGTTTCAATGGCGTCTGCCCACCGAGTTGGACGAACACACCGGCTACCGGGCCGGTCTGTTCTTCGGCGTGGATGATTTCGAGAACATCTTCAAGTGTCAACGGTTCGAAATACAGCCGATCTGACATATCCGAGTCGGTCGAGACGGTTTCGGGGTTGCAGTTGATGAGCACAGTGTCGTAACCGGCCTGTTGCATAGCCATGGTGGCGTGGACACAGGAGTAATCGAATTCCACACCTTGGCCAATGCGGTTGGGGCCCGATCCTAAGATAATCGCCGTCTGACGGTCATGCTCAGCGATTTCACTTTCTTGGCCGTCATACGACGAGTAGTGATATGGCGCTTGCGCAATGTGTTCACCGGCTGCAGTATCGACAGATTTATACACCGGACGGACCCCGAGTGCATGACGCACACCCCGAACAACGGCCTCGTCCATGTGGCGCAGTTGGCCGATCTGGTTGTCAGAGAAACCGTGCCGCTTAGCGTGGGCAAGCAAATCTTTGGTCAGTTCAGCTGCGTCGCGGATCTCGGTCGCCACTTCATTGATCAAGACCAGCTGATCAATGAACCATGGATCGACCATCGTGATTTCGAAAATCTGTTGTGGGGTCGCTCCCCCAAGCAGCGCACGCTGGATCTGGCCCAGCCGCGACGTCGTTGCCGTCTGAGCAGCTTCAAGCAGTTGCGCAACCTCGGTCGCATCTGGCACCGTGAATTCCAACTCGGCATCCTCGGTTTGTTCCAACGAGCGCAGCGCTTTCTGCAGGGCTTCAGCAAAGTTGCGGCCGAGCGACATGACCTCGCCGACAGCCTTCATGGTGGTGGTCAGCGTGGCATCGGCTGCGGGGAATTTCTCGAAGGCAAAGCGCGGTACTTTCACCGCGACGTAGTCCAACGCTGGTTCAAACGCGGCGGTCGTAGTGCCGGTGATGTCGTTGCCGACCTCATCGAGGGTGTAGCCCAGGGACAGTTTTGTTGCAATCTTCGCGATCGGGTAACCGGTTGCTTTAGACGCCAGCGCTGAGGAACGCGAGACACGTGGGTTCATTTCGATCACCACGATGCGACCGTCTTCCGGGTTGACCGCAAACTGGATGTTACAGCCGCCGGTAGCCACGCCGACTTCACGGATGATTTTGATGGAGATGTCGCGCATCTTCTGGTATTCGCGGTCGGTCAGTGTCAAAGCCGGGGCCACGGTAATGGCGTCTCCGGTGTGGACGCCGACCGGGTCAAAATTCTCGATGGAACACAGCGCGATGACGTTGTCTGCGCTGTCGCGCATCATCTCGAATTCAAATTCTTTCCAGCCCAAAATGGACTCTTCTAAGAGTACTTCTGAGGTTGGTGAGTACTGGATACCAGCGCCAGCGATCCGGTGTAGATCTGCCTCATCATAGGCCATACCTGAGCCCAGGCCACCCATGGTGAATGAGGGCCGTACGACCATCGGGTAGCCGAGGTCTTGAGCCGCTTCGAGGGCTTCATCCATGCTGTTGACGATGGCGGAACGTGCTGATTCTGCACCACAACGTTCTACGACGCCTTTGAATTCTTCCCGGTTTTCTCCGAGTTCGATCGCGGCAATATTGGCACCGATGAGTTCAACACCATATTTCTCCAGGACACCGTGTTCGTCTAGTTGAATGGCTGTGTTGAGCGCCGTCTGCCCACCAAGAGTTGGCAAGATGGCATCTGGTCGTTCGGCCGCAATAATCTTTTCCACGACATCAGCGGTAATGGGCTCTACGTAGGTAGCATCCGCCATTTCCGGGTCGGTCATGATCGTTGCCGGGTTGGAATTCACCAGCACCACGCGAATGCCTTCTTCTTTGAGCACACGGATGGCTTGGGTGCCTGAGTAATCAAATTCGGCGGCTTGACCAATGACGATCGGTCCGGAACCGATAACTAATACGGATGTGAGATCTGTGCGTTTTGGCATGGTCTGTCGTTTCCTAAGTCTTATTTACCGGTGGCGATCAGGGTTGCAAAATGGTCAAAGACCGGATGCGGCTCATCACCTTCCACAGCTGAATTTTCTGGATAGTACTGCACTGCGACGACAGGCAGCTCGACTGTTTGAAGTGCTTCCACCGAATGGTCGTTCAAGCTGTACTGGGTGACGATGACGTCGCCGTAGCCGGCCGGTGAAACACTGGTCCCCACCTGCGCGTCGACGGCGTATTCGTGGTTCTGTGTAGTCATCGCCGTCTGACCCGTTGTGGTGTCGTAGACGGGCTGGTTTGGACCACGCTGTGCTTGGTCCATGCGATAGGTTTCATAGCCCAGGGCACGTGCGATGATCTGATGTCCAAGCCCTATACCGAGCATTGGTGTCTTCGATTCAAGCAGTGCTTTTGCCAGCTCAATCTGGCCGGTGACATCAGACGGGTCCCCTGGTCCCGAGGACAGCACCACCCCGTCGACGCCAGCGGCAGTCAGCTCTTCGGCCGAGGTTGTCGCAGGAAACACGTGCACAGAGTTGCCGCGTTGTACCAGTTGGTCGATGGTCGCACGACGCACACCGAGATCAACAAGTGCCACGGTAGCCTTCGCATCGTCTGCTTCGACCACGTGCGCGGTCGTGGTGGTGACCTGTTGCAGCAGTTGCGCTGTGTCAGGTTTGTTCCAATCGCGGACTTTTGCTACCAAATGCTCATCGCTATCACTGGCCGCATCGCCGGCAAAGATCCCGGCATTGATCTGACCCAGCATTGCGATGTGCCGCGTCAGTGCGCGGGTATCGACACCCGCAATGCCCACGACGTTAGATTCGGTCAGTACCTCGTCCAATGCGCGTTCCGACTGCCAGTTTGATCGGATTCGAGCTGGGTCACGTACGACAACCCCGTTGGGCCAGTAGGTGTCCGATGCTGCGTCGGCGGCATTGACGCCGACGTTGCCAACGTGTGGAAAAGTGAAGACCGTAATGGTCTCGGTATTGGCCGGATCGGTCAGACTGTGCTGGTAGCCGGTCATGGTCGTGTCGAACACTAATTGACCATAGGCGCTTCCAGTTGCGGCATATGTGGTGCCTGCGTAGATCGTGCCATCTGCCAGGACAAGTTTGGCTGATGTGCTCATGCTGTCTGCCTTCCGTTGGTAAGCGTATCAAGTTCTGTGCGAAGTTCTTGGTGATCAGCGATTGATTGGGTGCGGAATCCAGTGGTGACTTCGGTGTCTTGCAGTTGCCAGGTGATGGCGAAGATCCCGTCTTTTTCCACGAATTTTCCCGCGATCCCAGAAATCGTTGAGGTGGCGATGATGTCGTCAATCGGGATAAAGAAGTTGGGCTCACCGATGCGAAGCATGACAATACCATCGTTGTGCACCTCGAGATGGGCTGCACTGCGGTTTCCCAGACGATGTGCGGTGACACGTTCCAGGAGTTCTTGGCCCAACACGGTATTGACGTAGGTGCCCTCGATGGCCGTATTCGGTTCGCCGTCTAACAGCTGCTGCGGTACTTCAGGAGGTGGCGCGATGTGCTGTTGGCGCTTGGTACGATTTCGGCGTCCGAAAATAATACCGACAATAATTCCTACGATGAGGATCGCGCTGAGCGTGACCGTAAATGTTGTTTCGTCCACTACTGGGATCTTTCCTTATCAGCTGTGTTGGTAGGGGGTGGTGAGGTGTGCGGCGGCGACGACTCGGTGTCCACGATAAAACACCTCGGACACTTGGCCAGCCAATTCCATCCCGCGGTATGGTGAGTTAGCCGATTTTGAGGTGTGCTCTACGGGATTCACGACGAAGCGATGGTTGGGATCGTATACGGCGATGTTGGCGGATGCCCCCTCCACCAAGCCTCCGGTTTGCGTCAGCTGACCATGCTCACCGTGCCCGTAGATGCTGGCCGGGTTCGCCGACATAACTCGGGCAACTCCGTGCCAATCGAGCAGTCCGGTGTCGACCATCGTGTGTTGGATAACCGGTAGTGCTGTTTCCAATCCGGTCATGCCCATCGCTGCGACAACCCACTCACATTGTTTCTTTTCATCGGTGTGGGGTGCATGGTCGGTGCCAACAGTATCGATCGTGCCATCGGCAAGACCTTGGCGTAACGCGTGCACATCCGTATCTCTGCGTAACGGTGGATTGACCTTATATAGCGGATCATAGGTTTTGACGTAATCTTCGGTCAGCAGCAGATGGTGCGGTGTGACTTCTGCGGTCACGCGGATGCCTTGGGATTTTGCCCACCGGATGAGCTCGACCGATCCGGCAGTCGACACGTGACAGATGTGGACTCGGGAATCGACGTGCTGAGCCAGCAGTACGTCGCGGGCAATAATGGATTCTTCGGCAACGGCTGGCCACCCCGCCAATCCCAGTTCCGAAGACAGCGCCGACTCGTTCATCTGGGCGCCTTCGGTCAGCCGAGGTTCTTGGGCGTGCTGGGCAATAAATCCGTCAAACGATTTCACGTATTCCAGCCCGCGACGCATCAAGACCGGGTCCCACACGCACATACCGTCATCGGAGAACATGGTGACGTTGGCCGCTGAATCGTGCATGGCCGACAACTCTGCTAACCGTTCACCGGCTAGTCCCACGGTCACCGCGCCAACAGGGTAGACATCAGTCCATCCAGCCTCACGGCCCAACCTGTGAACTTGCTCGACCACGCCTGCGGTATCAGCCACCGGGTTAGAGTTCGCCATCGCATGCACGGCGGTGAAACCACCTCGTGCAGCGGCTCGGCTACCGGTCTCGACGGTTTCGGCATCATTATTACCGGGCTCACGCAGGTGGGTGTGGAGGTCAACCAGTCCGGGCAGGACGATTTTACCGCTTACGTCAATGACTTCGGCGGCATCAGCCGTGCGGTGTGGTCCAAGGTGGGCGATCGTGCCGTGAGCGTCAATGCCAACATCGGTTTGCACACCGTCCGGTGTGGTACCACCGGTGAGGAGATAGGTGAGAGTCATGAGGTGGCCTTTCATTGTCCAGGTTGGCCTGCGAGTAGCAGGTACAGGACTGCCATGCGTATGGAGACACCGTTGCTGACTTGTTCGAGCGCGGTGTTTTGGGGTGAGTCGGCAGCTGCCGCGGAGATTTCGAGTCCGCGGTTCATCGGGCCGGGGTGCATGATGAGCGTTTTGGTGTCCGCGATGGTTTTGTAGCGATCATTCGTCAGGCCCCAGCCACGGATGTATTCGGCGGCTGACGGGAAGAAATCCCCGGACATCCGCTCGGCCTGGACCCGGAGCATCATCACTGCATCGGGGCGCTGTGCCAGCAGCTCGTTGAGGTCGTAGTTAATATCCACGGGCCAGGTCTGGGCACCAACCGGCATCAATGTTGGAGGACCGGACAACGTGACTTTGGCTCCGAGGGTGTGTAGCAGCCACACATTGGATCGCGCCACGCGCGAGTGCAAGATATCTCCCACAATGACGACGTGTACTCCATCAAGATCTTTGGCCGTCGCCTGGTCACCATGCAGCCTGGTCCGGAGGGTAAAGGCATCCAATAGCGCTTGGGTTGGGTGTTCGTGGGTTCCGTCTCCCGCGTTGATGACCGCAGATGATGACCACCCGAAGTTGGCCAGTTGCTCGGCAGCTCCAGACGCCCAGTGACGCATGACAATCGCATCGCCACCGATGGCTTCGAGTGTTTGAACCGTGTCTTTGAGCGATTCGCCTTTGGAAACCGATGACGTTTTGAGCGCGAAGTTCAGCACGTCTGCAGACAGGCGCTTGGCGGCGGCTTCGAATGATGTTCGGGTCCGTGTGGAGTCTTCAAAAAACAGGTTGACGACGGTTTGGCCGCGCAGGGTCGGCAGCTTTTTGATCGACCGATCAGCCACGGTGGCCATTTCTTGAGCGGTATCAAGAATCGACATGGCGTTGTCATACGACAGGTTGCGGGTCGCTAGGAGGTGACGCATCAGTTCATCACATCCAAGATTTGTACCTGATCGACGGTGAACTGTTCGTCGTCACTGTCGATTTCGGACATCTGTACCCGGACATGTTCGGTCGAGGCAGTTGGGAGGTTTTTGCCCACGTAGTCTGCACGCAGCGGTAACTGTCGGTGCCCGCGGTCCACGAGCACAGCCAACCGGACCGTTTCTGGTCGGCCAATATCGGCCAAAGCGTCTAGTGCGGCGCGAATGGTACGTCCGGAATACAGCACATCATCAACGAGCACGACGACGGCACCGTCGACACCGGTAGCGGGGATAATTGTGGAAGCTGGTACCCGTGAACCTGCACGGGCAAGATCGTCGCGATACATGGTGATGTCGAGCTGACCGGTGCGCTCGGCTGCAACGAAGTCGGGCTCAATTTCTGCCAATTTGGCGGCCAGTCTGTTGGCCAGCGGGACGCCGCGACGTGGGATGCCCAGTACCAGCAGATGCTGCGCACCGCGGTTGGCTTCTAGAATCTCATGGGCAATACGAGTCAACACCCGATCTATATCGTCTGCCGACATCACGGTGCGTGCTTGACGCACAGGTTCTTGCACCACAGCTTGTCTCCTTTCCCGCCTCGCAGGTCGGATCTTTAAAGGATCTGCGGGATACGTGGTGTCCCCGTAGCTTCACTCGTTGTAACTGTAGCACCGGTTAGCCTGTCCAACCGACCGGTTACAGGATCAAGGTGGGTTTGAGTTCCTGGAGTCGACCGAGCACCCCGTTGACATAGCTGGGTGAATCGTCATTGGAATATTCGCGCGCCATATTGACGGCTTCGTTGACGGCTGCCCCATCTGGCATGCCGTCGTAGAAGAGCAATTCCCACGCGCCCAGGCGCAAAATCGACTTATCCATACCGAGCATGCGCTCCAGAGTCCATCCGTGCGCATACTGTGCTAGCAGCTCATCGATTTGTTCTTGATGGGTGATGACCCCATCAATGATCGTGGTGGTATAGGGGTTGATGGTTTGATCCGTGTGGTCACGACGTCGCTGCAGTGCAGCTAAGGGTGTCGTGTGACGCTGCTCTGCTTCGAACAGGATCTCCAGGGCACGACGGCGGGCCCGGCCGCGGGCGCCGATGTGTCGTGATTGGTCATGTGATTTTTTAGACAATGTGGTGTTGCTCCGTGCCGGCAATTAGTCAGTGACCCGGCCTTGGTATTCACCGTTGCGGGTGTCTACTTTGACCTTGGTGCCCTCTTCCATAAAGAGTGGGACCTGAATTTCGTATCCTGTTTCCAACGTCGCAGGTTTGGTGCCACCTGACGAACGATCACCTTGTAATCCCGGTTCGGTGTAAGTAATTTCCAGGATGACCGACGGGGGCAATTCGAGGTACAGCGGCGTGCCGTCGGAAATAGCGATCTGTGCGTTCTCGTTTTCCAACAAGAAGTTGGCAGCATTGCCCACTACCGAGGCTGGGACCATGACCTGGTCAAACGTGGTGAGATCCATGAAAATGAATTCGTCACCATCACGGTACAAGAACTGGTATTCGGAACGATCCACGGTGGCAAACTCGAGTTTGGCCCCGGCGTTCCAGGTTTTGTCCACCGTTTTGCCGGAGGTCAGGTTTTTAATTTTGGTGCGAACAAACGCCCCACCTTTACCTGGCTTGACGTGCTGGAATTCTTGGACCTGCCACAGCTGGCCGTCAACGACGACGACCGAACCGTTTTTAATGTCGTTACTGGTGAGCATAACCATAAGGCGTATTCTCCATTAAAGTTTTCGTGATAAGTACATATTCTGGCAGATTCCAAGCACAGTGACATAACTGAACCTTGGACTAGTGTAATCGACCGCGCGTTGTGCGCCGCGTTCTAGTCAGCAATTTCCTGGTAGGCAGCAAAGAGCAAGGATTCGTCTGGCACGTCGTAAATCACTGGGGAACCTTGGGACTCCAAGAGGACAAAGCGCAGCTGTTCTCCACGGTTTTTCTTATCCCGACGAATACCATCAAGCAGCATTGCCCAACGATCACCGTGATACGACGTGGGCAGTCCCACACCTTCCAGGATCTGTTTGTGACGCTCGACCGTTGCGTCATCGAGGCGACCCACCGACCGCGCCAGTTCCGCGGCGAAGACCATACCGACAGCCACAGCTGCCCCATGACGGTATTGGTAGCGCTCCGCCAATTCGATGGCGTGTCCCAGCGTGTGCCCATAATTGAGCATCTGACGGTCGCTGGCTTCTTTGAAATCCTTGCCAACAATGTCGGCTTTGACTTGGATTGCCCGTTCGATAAGTTCACGCAGCACTGCCGAATGAGGGTTGGTTACCTGCGACATATGGTCTTCGATCAGATCCAGAATTTTTTCATCTGCGATGAATCCACACTTGATGACCTCGGCGAGCCCGGAGACCAGCTCGTTTTTCGGTAGCGTCAACAAGGTATCCAGGTCTGCGAGCACACCTGCGGGTGGATGGAATGAGCCCACGAGGTTTTTCCCCTCGGAGGTATTGATACCGGTCTTGCCACCGACGGCGGCATCGACCATACCCAGCAGTGTCGTGGGCATGTGCACCACTCGGACACCGCGCAACCAGGTAGCAGCAACGAAACCGGCCAGGTCCGAGACCGCGCCTCCGCCAACAGACACGATGGCATCTGAACGCGTGAAATCACTCTGGCCCAAGACTTGCCAGCAGAATGAGGCTACCTCGATGTGTTTGCCTTCTTCAGAGTCCGGAATCTCGACCAACACAGCGTTATAGCCGGCCTCATCGAGCGCGGATTTGACGACATCTCCGGTGGCGCGCAAAGCCCGGGGCAAGATAATAGCGACCCGGTGCGGTTGAGCCCCCAGAATGTCTGGCAAACGGGACAGGAGGCCCCGACCAATTGCCACGTCGTAGCCGCCGTGCATTTCGTTGGCCGATCCGCCAGATACTTCGATGACGGTCGGCTGATCTGTGGTCTCGGGTGTTGTGTTTTCAGACATAGAGTGCGTTGTATTCCTTGCCAAAAATTGTTGGTGTCCCTCGATGATCATAGTCGCCACATCATCCACGTCCAGTCCGGTCGTGTCGATCACCCGGTGCGCCGAGTCTGTGAAATACTCCAACCGCTCTGTTCGGATGCGCGACCAGTTCCGTGCAGGATCCCCCGCGAGGACAGGGCGTCCGGAGGCATCACCGAGTCGTTGCAGCGCTTGCTGCTCACTGACATCGAGAAAAATGACGTACCCATGGTTGCGGACGATTTCGCGATTAGCGGCTCGAATGACCGCTCCCCCACCCAACGACAAGATGCCAGAACTGCTGCGTGTCGCGGCGTCGGCCACAATTTCTTGTTCTGCATCACGAAATGCCTCTTCACCGTGGGTGATGAAGTATTCGACAATGACCCCGTGACGAGTGACGAACAGGTCGTCAGTATCGGTATACGTGGCCCCTAGACGCTGTGCGAGATGCTTGCCGACCGTGGTCTTTCCTGACCCCATCGGTCCGATCAACACGATCGGTGGTGAATGTTCGTGCATTGTTAGAGTGGGTCGCCCATATCGTGCTGGTCTACGTGGTCACTTTCGGGTTCTGGGATGGGCTTGATGTTGGCGGTGAAACTGTGCATATTGCGACGGGTTTCTTCGACCGAGTCGCCACCAAATTTTTCTAACACTTCGCCGGCGATGACCAGGGCCACCATTGCCTCGGCAACCACACCGGACGCGGGAACTGCTGTGACGTCCGAACGTTGGTGGTGGGCCTTTGTGGCTTGGCCGGTCGCCACATCGACGGTGGCAAGGGCACGGGGCACGGTCGCGATCGGTTTCATCGCGACTCGCACACGAATTGGTTCACCGGTGGACATCCCCGCTTCGATGCCTCCAGCACGATGCGTGGTCCGGGCTACCGAGCCGTCGGCATGGCGAATAATCGCATCGTGTGCGTCGGAACCAACGCGCGTGGCCACATCAAAACCATCACCGATTTCCACGCCCTTCATCGCCTGGATGCCCATGAGAGCACCGGCTAGTTTCGAATCGAGTCTGCGGTCCCAGTGAATATGAGAGCCCAGTCCAACGGGTGCGTCATGCACGAGCACTTCGACGACGCCGCCGAGCGTTTCGCCTGACTTCTTGGTGGTATCGACGGCTTCGACCATCCTGGCGGATGCTTCCGGATCGATACAGCGCAGCGGATCAGCGTCTATGGTCTCGACATCATCGGCTGTTGGAAAGTCATAGCCCGGGGCGATTTCAATTTCGCCCATGCGCACTGTATGGGCGACGGTACGAATGCCTAATTGGGCTAAGAAATGCTGGGCAACACGGCCCAGAGCCACTCTCGTGGCGGTTTCGCGGGCTGAAGCGCGTTCCAGTAGTGGACGGGCTTCGTCAAAACCGAATTTCTGCATTCCGGCCATGTCTGCGTGACCTGGGCGCGGACGTCTGAGAGCTGCATTCCTCGCCAGTCCTTCAATTTCCTCCGGGTCAACCGGGTCTGGATTCATGACGAGTTCCCATTTGGGCCATTCCGTATTGGCGATGTGTATGGCGACCGGTGAGCCGAGGGTGATTCCATGACGGACACCAGAGATAATGGTGACCTCGTCCTTTTCAAACTTCATACGCGCGCCGCGGCCGTACCCTAGTCGGCGTCTCAGCAACGCGTCTTGAATGTCGGCTGTGGTGATTTCAATACCAGCCGGCAATCCTTCAATAATCCCCACGAGTCCGGAACCGTGAGATTCTCCTGCAGTTAACCAACGCATCATACGCCCGATTCTTTCATGCTCAGCGCGTGAGCGCTTGTTTCATGTCGATGTTTGTCCCACCGCGACATCACGATGGGTGTTGTAGCCCCAGCGCAACCGCCATGTGTGCTGTGACTGCGTCCCAGTCAAGTGTGTCGTAGTCGTCGACCATTTTTGCTGTAAACAGTTTGACCTGTTCTACTCCTTGATACAACAACATATCTAAACCGGATGCCACTTGTGCTCCGGTGGCTTGCCATGTTGCCGCTAGTACTGTTGGCCACGGCTCATAAATCACATCGAGTAACGGTGGCAGCTTCCCGTTCGGAAGCTCTGACTCAAGCCAGTCGGCCGCGGTGGCGGGAAGTGTCGACACCACCGCCCGATGGTCTTGGACCTCAGCGGAAAACTCGTCGAGATGCTTGACTTGAACTGCCAGGTTGAACCGTTGTGCAACCGTGGCAGCGTCCTGCGCGCGTTCTCTATTACGCACATACAACACGACCTCATCGAGCCCCATAGCAGCTGCGGCGCCGACAGCAGCAGACGCCGTTCCGCCGGCTCCGATGATGCCCATCGAGCCTCCGCTCGCTGCGACAAAACCAGCGTGCCTCAACGCACGGTATATACCCTCCACATCAGTATTGTGGCCATGCGGGATGCCATCTGCATCAAAGACGATGGTGTTCAGTACGCCCAAACGTTGCACACGTGGCGAGACGTGGTCCATGTGCTCCACGAGGACAGCTTTCAATGGCATGGTCACGGAGAACCCAGCAAGGAGGCTTGTGGGACCGTAACGCTGCGTCAACGAGCTCATGAAGCTATCGGCTTGGTCTTGGTTCACGTCCACGCGATCGTATTGGATCGGTGCGTCCAAGTACTGGTAGGCGGCACGATGCATATCGGGAGATTTCGAATGCGTTATCGGTGATCCCAGGACGGCCGCGTGAAAGTTCTGTTCAGTCATGTGTGTGCTACCTACTACCGACCACAAATATCGGGATTGTCGTCACAATAGGCACGGTATTCCTGCTGATATTCACGATGCTGTTCATAGGTGCTGGAGAATTTCGTTTCGCCAGTTTCAATGTTGGTGGTAATCCAGTAGAGGTAGTCGTTGTCTTCGGGTTCAGCAGCGGCATCAAGCGCAGCGATGGATGGCGCACCTATCGGGCCGGGTGGCAGCCCACGATGTTGGTACGTGTTGTATTCGTTGCTCTCATCTTGCCGATCTTCGGCAGTAAACTGCAGCTGCCGGACGCCCATGCCGTAAATCACCGTGGCGTCAATCTGTAAGAATCCGTATGTTTCGGTGTTCGACTCATCCAACCGGTTTTCAATAATCCCCGCGACCATGGCAAAGTCTTCAGACCGTGCTTCGGCCTCCAAAATCGAGGCAATCGTGACCAGCCGGTGTTGTTCTTCGGGGTCCTCGATCCCGAGGCGTTCGAACTCATTCATGGTGGGTTCGATCATCTGTTCAAGAATTTCTTGCATCGAGGCATCCATGGGGAATTGATACTCACCGACAGCGATATAGCCTTCAAGCGTTGAGGCTTCGGAGGGCACCTCGAAGTTCGAGGGATCGGCGGCTTCTTCAATTTCGTCTGCACTATACTCAGTTTGCTCAGCAATGTGCTCATACACATCGTCTATTCGATGCCCGGAGTTCACATACACGTAGTGCTGCCCTAAGCCTCCTTCGTCCAACAGGATCGCGGCGGCGTCTCTGGCTGGCATTTGATGCTGCAGCGTATATTCACCGGGCTGGATTTCTGAGGTACTTTGCGAAGACTCCACCGCGTCACGAAACGCTGAGGTCGATGCGACAATGTCTTCATCGACCAGCCGGTTACCGATGACAATTGCCCCTTCACCGGGGTTGACTTCGAAGGCGATTTCTTCGCCACCTGGACCGGGGTAATCATTATTCGTCCAGCCCACGAGTTGGCTCACTCCGAGTCCAACGACGATGAGTAGGCCGAGGAACACAGCGAAGCTCGACAGCATCACGACGGTACGCCGACGTTTGCGAACTTTGCGCGCTGCTAACGCTTCCTCATCAATTTCGGGAGCTGGCTGCGTGCCATCGGCCACGAGCATGTAGCCCAACATGTTTTCATCGGAGGATGCTTCCGCAGCATCTTCGCGCTCGGCAGCAGCCACATCTTGGCTGAGGTGAGGATAGTCGCGAGTATCCTCAGGTAGCGGATGCAGACCACCATGATCAACATTCTGGTCTGTTGCGTACCGGCCCTCGGTCACGATGTCGTCTTGAGAGCTTCCGGGGCGATGCGGTCGGTCTTCTAAACCACCGGGACCGTCAGCAGCCAGCGGTCGTGGTACGTCCGATACTTCTTCACGATCCTGTCCCGATTCATCACCCACACTGGCAGGTGGTATCGCATTCTGGCCTTCTACAGTAGATTTCGCATCGGAAGCACGTTGGGCATTTTGCTGAGCGCGTTCGTATTCGCGGCGCTCGCGACGCGACATAAATTGAGTCTTGGGAGGCAAGTTCGGCAGATGATCATCTGTCATATTCTTCCTCCTGTTCATGCGAGACCAAGATACCAGTGTTGGCACCCGTGTTATTTTCAAGCATCATCGCATGTTCCAATATAGCCACGGCCGCCAGTTGATCAATAACTGAGCGCTGATTCCGTGATGAGACCCCGGCTTGGTGCAATTTTTGGGAGGCACTAACGGTCGAGAGTCGCTCATCAATGAGTCGGACTTGGGTCGTCAAGTTGGCTTCAGCAAACAGTTTTGCCAGTTGTTGAGCGAAGCGATGAGCGTCATCGGTGGATGCCGTCTTTTGGCCTTTGAGGTTGATGGGGTCTCCGACATAGACACGAACCGCGTTGCGTTGGATCGCTTCGTCAACAATCCGGTGGAGATCGCGTAGGTTTTTCGCATCTCGCGTCAGCGTGTCGACTGGACTGGCCAGGATGCCGGCCGGGTCGGTTGCTGCCAGTCCCACGCGGGCCCTACCAACATCCACTCCTAGACGGGAGCCTGTCACCGTCTCGTGCGAGTTCATATCTGTCATTGAATAGTTCTAAATACTTAAGGAATCGATCCGTTGGGGTTAGGCCGTCTCGACTTCGCGCCGAAGGGTCGTCAGTGCGTCATCAATCTTGGAAGCATCTTGGCCGCCACCTTGTGCCACGTCGGGTTTGCCACCGCCGCCACCGCCCAGTACTTGGGAGACGGCTTTGACAAGGTTACCCGCTTTTAGACCGAGGTTCTGGGCACCTTCGTTGACGGCAATCACGACGAGCGGCCGCGCATTCGAGGTGCCGATCATTCCGACGACGATATGTTGATTTCCTGCCTTGGTCAGCCGATCACGAAGGTCGAGTGCTGCCGAACGCAAGTCATCAGCACTGGCAACTTCCCCCATATTATGAGCCAACAGGGTTATATCTCCTACCGTTTCGGCCTGTTCCACCAGCTTGCCAACCTGTGCGAGCATTTGTTGGGAGCGCAAATCGGCCAGTTCTTTTTCAACTTGCCGTAGTTTATTAAGCGTCTGCTCAACCCGCCCTGGTATCTCGGCTGCCGGCGTCTTGAGCATAGATGACAGCTCGTTGACCAATGTGCGTTCTGCAGCGAAATGATCAAATGCGTCGAGGCCGACCAGGGCTTCAACACGGCGATTGCCGGAGCCGACCGACTGCTCATTGAGCAGTGCCAGCGTACCAATCTCGGAAGTCGAGGTGACGTGGGTTCCACCGCAGAGTTCGCGCGACCAGGCACCATCGATTTCTACGACACGAACCCAATCACCGTATTTTTCGCCGAATAGGCTCATCGCGCCCATTGATTGGGCTTCTTTAAGGCTTGTTTCTATGGTGTTGACCATAAAGTTGTCTCGGATGGCGATGTTGGCTAGTTCTTCGACTTCTTGGCGTGCCGCAGGCGACATGGCATCTTGCCAGCGGAAGTCAAAACGTAAGTAGCCTTCTTTATTGAACGACCCGGCCTGAACGGCGTCTGGACCAAGAATTTGATGGAGGGCAGCGTGCACGATGTGGGTTGCCGAGTGCGCTTTCTGGGCATCGAGGCGACGCTGCAGGTCAATTGCCCCGACTGCTTGTGCCCCCATGGGTGCTTCACCTTCACGAATAATGCCCTGGTGGACGGCGAGACCATTGATCGGTGACTGCACGTCAGAGACTTCAATGACGAAGCCATCACCGCTGATCAACCCGGTATCTGCCGCCTGTCCGCCGGCTTCCGCGTAGAAAGGCGAGGCATCCAGTACGACTTCAACTTGTTGGCCCTGTTCGGCAAAGTTCGCAGCTTTACCATTGACCAGCAGGGATCGAATGTGTGATTGGGTCGTGTGCTCGGTGTATCCGGTGAAGACCGTATCTTGACCAGCGTGGGCTTCGTAATACAGGCTCGTGTCCGCGTGGCCAGTCTTTTTTGCTTTGGCATCGTTGCGTGCACGCTGACGTTGTTCTTGCATAAGTTCGACAAACTTATCCTGGTCCACAGAAACGCCTGCTTCTTCAGCCATTTCCAACGTCAGATCAATCGGGAAACCATATGTGTCGTGCAATTCGAATGCTGCATCACCGGACAGCGTCGCACCGGCTTCGCGGGCTTGTGCGACCGAGGATTCCAAACGGGTCGTGCCGGCTGCAATGGTGCGCAAGAATGCGCGTTCTTCGGCATAGGCGATACGAGCAATCCGGTCGAAGTCTTCTGAGACTTCGGGGTAGTTGCCACGCATCGCGTCACGAGAGATAGGGAGCAGTTCCGGCAGCACAGCAGAGACCACGCCCATCAGGCGCATAGCACGAACGGCACGACGAATCAGGCGACGCAATACATAGCCGCCGCCTTCATTGCTGGGTACTACCCCATCACTAATCAGCATCAGCGCAGAACGCACATGATCGGCAACGTAGCGCAGACGCATATCGTTAGAGAAGTTGGCGTCTTCGGGGTCTTCGGTCGAGGTGTACGTAACCCCCGCCAGCTCGGCAGCGCGGTCCAGCACGGGACGCACTTGATCCGTCTCGTACATGTTTTCTACGCCCTGCAGGATCATAGCGAGGCGTTCTAGTCCCATACCGGTATCGATGTTTTTGTTTGCGAGCTCGCCAACGATATCGAAATCGTCTTGGCTCCGGACGTCTCCGAGCTGGTACTGCATGAAGACGAGATTCCAGATTTCTAGGTATCTGGTGTCATCTGCAGCGGGACCACCATCATTGCCATATTGTGGGCCCCGATCATAAAAGATTTCGGAACACGGACCGCCTGGTCCCGGCTGGCCAGTGTGCCAGTAGTTATCTTCTTTGCCGATACGTTGAAGGCGGGCTTCGGGGATACCGACCACGTCACGCCAGATTGCGTAGGCTTCGTCGTCTTCTTCGTATACGGTGGCCCACAAGCGCTCGGGGTCTAAACCGTAGCCGCCATCAGCTTGCGATGTCGTGAGGAGTTCCCACGCCATCGTAATGGCACCTTCTTTGAAGTAATCGCCAAAGGAGAAGTTGCCAGCCATTTGGAAGAAGGTGCCGTGCCGTGCGGTTTTGCCAACTTCTTCAATGTCTGCTGTACGAATACATTTTTGAACTGAGACTGCCCGATCATGCGGCGGCGTTTGTTGGCCTAAAAAGTATGGGATAAACGGCACCATACCAGCAACGGTAAACAGTAGCGATGGGTCCGGAGAGACCAGCGACGCCGAGGGAACTACACTGTGGCTGTTCTTTTCGAAAAAAGCGTTCCAACGGCGGGCAATTTCATGAATCTGCATAACTGTTTTTTCCATTACAAGCTAGCAACCAGTGGGCACACCGGTTGAGGGTCAAATACTTTAAATTCTGAGCTTACGCGCCGCGTTCTGATGTCACTTCGGTGACTTCGACTCGCAGTGGCTGAACCTCGTCAAGGTTTTCAACCACCGGCGGTGCGGGTTGATTCCGATTGAGCGCAGGGATCTGTTCACGCACGGTGGTCAAGAAACCCTTGGTCGACTCGACGAGGATGCTCGCCGCCCCTTCGCCAATGCTGCGACCAATATTTTCTGGTGACAGTGAGGTGCGTAGAGCCTCTTCTGCACGCAGTGCCGCCTCGTCTCGACCTTTAGACAACTTGGAGTGACCGTACCACCCGATTGCAGCACCAACGCCGATAAGTAGAACTCTTTTCACAACCGCCAACCCTTTCTGATTCGTAGCCGAACCTACTCTACCAACTGACACACGACAGCGTGGTCAAACACCATATTCTAGGAATAAAGACACCACCGGCCCGGGGCCTTGCAATACGCAAGTGCCACCGAGCCGGAATGTCAGTGTGTCGTACGAAAGTTTAGCGTGAGTAGTACTCGACGACCAGGTTTTCCTGAATGGAAACTGGAATATCAGCACGCTTTGGCTCGCGGACCAATTTTGCGCGCAGCTTGTCGATTTCTACATCAAGGTAACCAGGCACATCTGGCAGAACGTCCTGGTGTGCACCAGTGGCAGCGATCTGGAATGGAACCATCGATTCGCTACGTTCTGCAACGTGGATGAGCTGACCTTCTTGTACCTGGAATGACGGACGGTCAACACGCTGTCCATTAACCAGGATGTGCTGGTGAACGACCAGCTGACGCGCCTGTGCAATGGTGCGGGCAAAGCCGGCACGCAACACAAGAGCATCCAGGCGCGATTCCAGGGTTTCGACCAGGACCTCACCGGTCAGACCTGCACGACGGGTTGATTCTTTGAAGTACCGAACCATCTGGGCTTCACGAATGTTGTAGATCGCGCGAAGACGCTGTTTTTCTTTCAGACGGACCGAGTAGTCAGAATCGGCACGACGACGTGCGCGACCGTGCTGACCTGGACCGTATGGACGGCGCTCCATGTACTTTTCAGCTTTAGGAGTGAGCGCAATGCCCAGTGCGCGCGAGTGGCGCACTGTGCGACGGGTACGTAGACCTTTTGCCATGAGTGGCTTCCTTTTCTTGTCATGCGGTATTGATTGGTTTTGCATCATCTACATGACAAAGCCGACTAGCTATGATGTACATGAATCCTGGCCTCTGATGTCAGTGTTTTCCAGAGAGCTGAGGGTTATACCGCCAACCGTCATAACTACCATTTCTGCGCTTGGACAGAAACGTGCCAGACAAGGCAAAACCTTAGCACATACCGAAATGTCGGCCTAATCGTCACTCGTCTGATCAGGCGTTTGCGGTGCTGGAGGTTCGTTGCGCAATACGGCACGAAGTCTTGCGACGCGTTCCGAAATCATGTGTTCGTGACCATTGGTCGTTGGCTGATAGTACTGCCGGTCTAACAGTTCATCGGGTAAATACTGTTGGGCCACGATGGAATGCGGGTAGGAGTGTGGAAATTTATACCCCGCACCGTGCCCGAGTGCCTTCGCTCCCGCGTAATGTGAATCGCGTAAGTGTTTTGGTACGACCCCTGCTCGACCTGCTTGGACATCAGCAAGTGCAGCATTAATACCGTCGTAAGCGCCAGGCGATTTTGGTGCAGTCGCCAAATGGACCACCGCTTGGGCAAGAGGGATGCGCCCTTCCGGCATGCCAATGAGCTGGACCGCTTGCGCTGCCGCGACCGCAGACTGTAGTGCCGTAGGGTCAGCCATTCCGATATCTTCCGATGCGTGAACAATCAGGCGTCGGGCAATATATCGTGCGTCCTCACCGGCATGAATCATTCGCGCCAGGTAATGCAACGCCGCATCAACATCAGATCCTCGAATCGACTTGATAAAGGCAGAGATGACGTCGTAATGCTGATCGCCATCTTTGTCATAACGCAATACCGCTTGGTCCATAGCTTGAGCAGCATGTTCGACGGTCACCACTGGTGACTGTTCTCCCGCAGCCTGATCGTATCCAACACCGGCAGCTGCTTCCAAAGTCGTCAGGGCTCGCCGTGCATCCCCCTGAGCCATTCGAATCAAATATTCTCGGGCCTCGTGCTCGAGCTCCACCGTGGCATTGAGTCCGCGTTCATCGGATAAGGCCCGATCAATAAGCTCACCGATATCGCCGTCGGTTAGCGGTTCAAGTGTGAGCATGATCGACCTGGACAGGAGCGGAGATATGACCGAGAACGACGGATTTTCAGTGGTTGCAGCCACGAGCACAACCCAGCGATTCTCTACTCCCGGCAAAAGCGCATCCTGCTGGGCTTTATTAAACCGATGTATTTCGTCCAAGAATAAGATGGTGGTCCGGCCGTAAAGATCTCTATTGTCGAGAGCCTGTTCCATCACGCGACGAACATCTTTAACCCCAGCAGATATGGCGGATAATTCCACAAACTTGCGATCCGGTGCCTGGGAGATCACATGGGCAAGGGTCGTTTTACCGGTACCCGGGGGCCCATACAGCATGATCGAGGAGGGCCCCACACCGGCAGGGCCGTTCGCTTCGGTCAGTTTTCGCAACGGCGAACCGGGGGTTAACAAATGCTGTTGGCCCACAATCTCGTCCAGGGCTCTGGGACGCATACGCACCGCTAAGGGAGCGGCAGCCGATACGTTGGGTGAGGAATCTGGACGATCATTGTCGTCGTGGGCCGAGGAGAACAAATCTTGCACATCCCCTACTCTAATGATTCGGCCACCCGGGCAACACCACAGCTACACTTGAAGCCATGCGTGCAGTCATCCAAGTCGTAACTTCAGCCAGTGTCACCGTCGATGAAAAAGTGGTGGGTGAACTCCCCCGTCCAGGTCTCATGATCTTATTGGGAGTACACGTCCACGACGGCGAGGAACAAGCCGATGTTCTGGTCAATAAGATCGTGCACCTGCGGATTCTTGACGACGAGCAATCCGCCGTGGATCTCAATGCGCCGATCATGGTGGTCTCACAGTTCACGCTAAACGCTGATGTGCGCAAGGGGCGTCGACCCTCGTGGTCGAAAGCTGCTCGTCCAGAACATTCCGAACCGCTCTATGAATACTTTGTGGCGAAAATTCGCGAACAGGGCCTGGAAGTGGTGACCGGTGAATTCGGTGCCATGATGGACGTGGCTCTAGTGAACAGCGGACCTTTCACGTTGGTGATTGATTCCGACGATTTGGCTGCCCCACGACGCGGTGGTTCGTCTGGCTGACACAGACGCTACGTAGCCCCCGAGAGATAATCGGATGCCTCGCCAGTCCAACGTAATCACCAGTTCGTCACGTGCACGCGTAGCCGCAACATATAGCAGGGATCTTTCTCGAAGTTCTACATCGTGTTATTCGGAGTCTGGTAAATCTGCTAGCTGCCAGGCAGCGGGTATCTCCTCTGCACCGGCACCAACAATAATGGCACGTTCAAATTCCATGCCTTTGGCACTGTGCATTGTGATGATTTGCACTGCCGAATCCGAGTCAGTTATCGCCGCCAACGCTTCCTCGTCACGTAGGCCGCGTTCCACCTGGTCCTTAATACGTTCACTGCGAACCATCACGCCAATGGCATCCGGAGCAACGTCTTCATCAACCCAGGTTCGTATGAACTTCGCGGCTTCGATGATCTGTTGACGCAGCGACCGGGCGGCAATCAAATGTGGACGCGGGCCTGAGCGCACGGACTGGTATTCGGAGGAGTCTTGAAGGAAACGTTTAAGAGATTGCGCGGATAGGGGCTTATCGGCGCTTACCGGAAATCGTAAGGCTTGACGGTGCGGGTGTCCCACCGGTAGCGGAGTCTGGCTTCGTG
>NZ_BAAGSP010000019.1:0-61960 GCF_054782375.1 Yaniella soli | reverse complement strand
TTTGCACTTCCATCGAAACGCGAGCTCCCCATGCCTGTCCTGTGCGACACGCCCGAACCAATCACCAATTTCCGGTCCCTATCCGCGCAATCTCTTATCTGGATCATCGTCCGCTGGAGGGCTTCGTGTTGGCCATGACGCCGTTTAACTTCACTGCGATTGCATCCAACTTGCCCGCGACCGCAGCACTCATGGGCAATGTGGTCGTATGGAAACCCGCTGAGAAATCGGCATACAGCAATGCGGTGCTGATGGAGCTCTTCGAAGAGGCCGGTCTGCCGCCCGGGGTCATCAACCTCGTCCACGGCTCCGGCGAGCTGGTCTCAGATGTGGCCATGGCCCACCGCGATTTCGCAGGACTATCGTTTACCGGGTCCGCCGCGGTGTTCCAAACGCTGTGGAAAAAAGCTGGCAACAATATCGAAACCTATCGGTCATTCCCACGCATCGTGGGCGAGACCGGCGGAAAAAATGCGGTGGTTGCGCACCCTTCGGCCAACGACGATGCCGTCCGGGTGGCTCTGATCCGAGGCGCGTACGAGTACCAGGGACAAAAATGTTCCGCGGCCTCCAGGGCATATATTCCACAGTCGATGTGGGACCGGATCAAAGACGACCTGGTCGATACGGTCGAATCGCTACCGGTCGGGGACATTGCCAGTCATGAAACGTTCGTCGGGGCGGTCATTGACGAAGCGGCGCTGCGCAAACTCGAGCAGGCAATCAACGAGGCGAAAGCGCTCGAGAGCCATGAACTATTAGCCGGCGGGACCGTCGATGATTCGAAAGGTTGGTTCGTTCGTCCCACAATGTTCAGGACAACTGATCCGTACGCGTTCACTATGGAACAAGAGTTCTTCGGCCCGCTGCTGACCATCTATGTGTACGAGGACGACGACTGGGAGGACATGCTGGGCCTGGTCGATACATCAACAAACTATGCGCTCACTCTCTCTGTCTTTGCACAAGATCAGGTTGCCATATCGCAAGCGCTGGACAGGCTCCGAAACGCTGCGGGCATGACCTATATCAACGACAAACCTACCGGCGCCCTGATGGGCCAGGTCGCGTTTGGCGGGGGCCGCGCTTCCGGTACGAACGACAAAACCGGGTCAAAACTGGCACTGCAACGTTGGATTAGTGGCCGATTCATTCGCGAGAACTACTCCCCCGATACAGACTGGCGCTACGAATACATGGCCGAATAAACACTGCGAACAGGCTGCGGCGGTAGGGTTTTACCCATGGTGTTGGAAAAACAACGGTGCCCGTGTGGCACAGCTGAAACCTATCAACAATGCTGCGGCCCCTATTTGACCGGCGACGCCCTCCCACCGACCGCAGAGGCGCTCATGCGTTCCAGATACACGGCATTCGTGGTGCAAGATAGCGCATATCTGGCGGAAAGCTGGCACTCGGAGACGCGGCCAGATGACGTGTCAGCTCCTACCGGTGTTGCATGGCGGCGGCTTCGTATTCGCCAGACCATCGATGGCGGGCCGAGCGATGACACCGGCATCGTCGAATTTGTTGCACATTTGCGTACCCCGGATGGCGCCCGCGATTTCTTGCATGAACGCTCGACGTTCGCCCGCGAGCGCGGACGCTGGGTTTATGTATCCGGTGACATCCGCTAACCCGGGCCATCTACAATAGCTGCATGAGCTTTGTACATGTGATCGGTACCGGGGGCACAATCGCTTCGCGCGCCGAAACGGGCGGGGCGGTTGTCGCCGATTCGACCGAACAAGTGCTGGAATCCACAACGCTGGGCACCGAGATCACGACCGAAGATGTTTTGCAGATCAATTCGTTTCATCTGACGTTTGCGGATCTGGTCGCCATCCAACAGGCAGTCGTCGCAGCCATTCATACCCCAGACGTCGATGGGGTGGTCATCACCCATGGCACTGACACGATGGAAGAAACGGCCTTCTTCCTCTCCCTTCTGCACGATTCGCCCAAACCGGTGGTCGTAACGGGGGCACAGCGTGCGGCAGATCAGGCCGATACTGATGGACCAGAGAATCTGCGCCAGGCCGTGATCGCTGCAGGTTCTGAGCATATGCGCGATGCCGGTGTGGTGATCGGTTTCGATGCTGAATTTCATGCAGCTCGGCATACCCGCAAACGCCATACCCTGGCGACTTCAACGTTTTCCGGCGGCACCTTGGTTGCGCAGTTTTATCATGACGAGCTGACACGCCTGGCCACCCCGGCACCGTATCCGATCCTCGATATCCCCGGCCCGAACTTCGCGCAGTTGGATATTCCCGTCATCGATGCAGCACCGGGCAGCGGGGCCGAACTGTTCCATGCGGCACTTGAATACGGCGCGCACGGCATTGTGTTGCAAGGCGTCGGCGCCGGCAATGCCCCGCCGACGTTCACAAAGGCCGTTGAAACAGCAGTCGAGGCTGGTGTTCCGGTGGTGTTGTCGACTCGAGTGCCGTCCGGACCGGTGGCCCCGATCTATGGGAACGGCGGTGCAGTCACGCTCTTGGCTGCCGGAGCACTCAGCGCCAACCAACTCAACACGTACCAGGCACGCATCCTGTTGGCGGTGCTGCTCTCCCAGCAGCTGCCCGAGGACACCTTGCGTGCCGTCTTCGCTGCCCAGACGGGCTAAGGAGCCTTATGACCACCGCCCAACAGTTACTGGAGATCACTGATCACCTCAAAGCCCTGACCGTGACCAATCGGCAGGTCGTCGTGGTCACCGGAGCCACCGGTGGCATTGGTCGCGCACTTGTTGAAGAGCTCGCCGATGACTACGCCATCGTGGCTCAGGGGCGCGATGCGGCCAAGTTAGCCGAACTGAATCGTCTCGGTGACGAAATTTATCCAGTTCGCTGCGACCTTGCCGATACGTCCACGTTTGCCGAAACATTTGGGCTGTTGCCAAAAGTCGATGCCCTGCTCCATTGTGCGGCCATTGCCCCACGCTATGCGTTCGACGATGCCACGGCAGCAATCTGGTCGGAGGTCATGCACCTCAACGTCACCGTCCCGGCAGAACTCACCCGGACACTGCTGCCACAATTACGTGAGTCCGCCGGCACGGTAGTGTTCTTGGGCTCGGGCGCATCACGCACTACCTCACCGAATAATGTGGTTTATGCGGCATCCAAACACGCACTACAGGCACTGGCCGACGGTATCCGGATGCGCACCAAAACCCAGCGTATCCGGGTAGCCACCGTTGCCCCGGGCCACGTCGACACCCCCATGATCGAATGGGACGACAACTATCCGCTGACACTCCCTGCACCGCTGATCGAGCCATCGACCGTGGCCCGATCCATCCGTCATGTGATCGAAGCGCCCGAGGACACCCAGATCACCGAGGTCTGGGTGCGGCCGCGTACAGAAATTTAGGCATACAGCGGGTTATTGGCAGGATCTACGCCTTCGCCCTCACGCACTGGACCAGGCGCGGTACCGTCGCCAAACGGTGAGCCACCCAGGTCTTCACGCCCGTGTTTGGTGAGCCATTCGCTCAGAACCGGCCCCTTGGGCACAATCCCGGTCGGGTTAATATCGTGGTGGACGATATAGTAGTGGTCTTTGACCTGCTGGAAGTCGACGGTGTCGCCAAAACCGGGCGTCTGGAACAGATCGCGCGCATAAGCCCACAGGGCCGGAAATTCCGTGAGCTTATTACGGTTACATTTGAAGTGGCCGTGGTACGCGGCGTCGAAACGCACCAGCGTGGTGAACAACCGCACGTCGGCCTCGGTGATATGGTCGCCCATCAGATAACGTCGAGTGGTCAGACGTTCTTCCAACCAATCCATGGCCGTAAACAGTCGCTCATAAGCCTCGTTGTAGGCGTCTTGTGAGCCGGCAAAACCTGCCCGGTACACGCCATTATTCACCTCGGTAAAGATCCGTTTGATCACCGAACACATTTCATCCAGGTGCTCTTCGGGCAACAGGTTTGGTGCGCCGTCGCGATGAAATGCAGTCCACTGCGTGGAAAAGTCCAACGTGATCTGTGGGTAGTCGTTGGTTACGACACCACCGCTCGGAATATCTACCACTGCTGGGACCGTGATACCGCGTGGATAATCCGGGAAGCGTTTGAAATAGTTTTCTTGAATGCGCTCCGTGCCCAGCACTGGATCAACACCGCCCGGATCCAGGTCGAAGGTCCAGGAGTTAGCATCATGGGTGGGGCCGGGTGTGCCCAGCGAGATCGCGTCTTCCAACCCGAGCAAGCGACGGACAATAATGGTGCGGTTTGCCCACGGGCAGGCGCAAGCTGCCACCAGGCGGTAGCGGTTGGCCTCCACGGGCCAGGCTTCGGCGTCTTGGGTTAGACCCGTCGTCAGGGTACCGATGGTGTTGTACTCATAGGTCTCGGCTGCTCTGTGGGCGTCGGGGTCGGCCACAATACGGTCGTTAATATAATTCGTATCGCGGGTAAAGGGTTTACCGGGTGTCGAGTATCCAGAATTTTGTGCTGATTCCATAGACTCACCATATGAGTTCTTCTATCACCCTGGCTAGTAGCCAGTTCACAACACGAGTTACCCAAGACAATCCATCCGGCATGACACTCACGGGGACCAATACGTACGTCGTGGCCGCGCCCGGTGCCGATACCGCAATGATTATTGATCCGGGTTTTGGCGAAGGTGCCGCAGAGCATGCCGATGCAGTGGCCGAGGTGTTGGGCGGTAGATCCGTCGAGTTGATCTTGGTGACCCACCACCACTTCGATCACACGGGAGCCGTGGACACCTTCCACCAGCGTTTTGGTGCACCCGTGCGTGCAGTCGATGAGGATTGGTGTCGCGAGGCTTCACCGCTGTTAGCTTACGAAGTGATTGCGGCTGCTGGCACGCACCTCCGGGTGGTCCCCACCCCGGGGCACACCTCGGATTCGGTGTCCTTTATGCTCCCTGATGACGATGCTGCTCCACATCCCGGTGGCACCGTACTGACCGGCGACACCATTTTGGGAGAGGGCACGACGATGCTCGACTATCCGGACGGGGACCTTTACGACTATCTGATGTCGATGGACACGCTCGAGGGGCTTGAAGTTGACGGGCGTCAGGTATCCGTGTTGCCTGCCCACGGCCCCACGTTGGATTCTGTGGCGCGCACCGCCGACGAGTATCGGAGCCACCGGCTGGAACGCGTGGAACAGCTTCGCGAGCTCATCTCGGACCACCCTGCGATACTGACCCCGGTGGATCCACACTCCGTGGTGGTACACGATCTGTCGATGCAGCTGTATCCCACACTGCCGGATGTGGTGCGTGACCCAGCCAAGCTAACCCTGGCTGCAACTCTGGACTATTTGCTATCGAATGCGAAGAGTTAACCCATGACGATTGTGATTGGATACAAGGAATCAGACACGTCCCGTGCCGCGTTAGATCACGGTTTGGCGCTGGCCGAACGACTCTCGATGCCCGTCGTGGTCATCAATGCTGGCCCCGGGGCCGAACATCGGGCAGAATCCCAGTTGACCCGTGCTGAGACGGAGCAGCTGGAACAGTATTTGGCCAAGGCCCCCGTCGCCGCTGAATTTCGACAGTATTCACGTGGCCGTTCCACCGCCGACGAGTTCAAAGATGTCGTGGCCGAACTGCACCCCTACATGGTGGTCATCGGTGCCGCGCGGCGCTCCGGGTTTTCAAAATTCATGATGGGCTCGGTAGCCGATGAGTTGCTGCGTGAGCTGCCGGTACCGGTCCTTTCGGTAAAAGTACCGGAAGAATCCATCGTCACGAGCGCCAAGGAGTAACGCGTGGAACTGCTCGTGAAACAAGGTGACATCACCACGATCGAGGTTGATGCGATCGTCAACGCCGCCAATACCACTCTGCTGGGTGGCGGCGGCGTTGACGGGGCGATTCACTCGGCCGGTGGTCCCGACATTTTGGCTGCCACCAAGCAGCTCCGCGCCACGAGCCTGCCGGAGGGGTTGGCAACAGGTGATGCGGTTGCCACGACCGCAGGGAACCTGCCGGCACGGTGGGTGATCCACACCGTAGGGCCGGTGTATTCTGCTCGCACGGATCGCCGCAACCAGTTGGTCAGTGCGTATCAGCGTTCACTCGAGGTCGCCGATGAGCTGGGGGCTAGGTCGGTGGCTTTTCCGACCATCTCAGCAGGGGTTTACGGCTGGCCACATGAAGATGCTGTGGCCGCAGGAGTAGACACGGTTTCAGCAATGGCCGAAACCGTGTCTGTTGCGCAGGTGATTTTCGTGCCCTTTTCAGCACAGATGAAAGACCTCTATGAGGCTCATCTGACGCGCTGATCACTCTTTGCGAGTGTCTGTGTCCTCTTGGGCCTCTTCATCGCCCTCGACCACGTCGACTTCGTCGGTGCGCTGCTGACGGGCGCGGTAGACATCTTCGCCCGGTCCGGCCATATCTGCACCGCGTTCGAGTGCGGCAATCGAGCCGGTGTACATCGAACCGTCTTCAGATGGCTGTGTCAGTGGCACCGAAGAGGTATCCGGGCCGGTTTCGACTAAACCGTCCTCATTCTTGCGTGGGACCGTGGGCATCCAGCCCCGCTCAACGGGCGGTTCGCTACCGCGCCGGGAGCGAACTTTGCCTGTGTCGACTTCCGGCACTCGGTTCATATCCCAAGCTTCCTGACGCTTCGATGCGGCTGATCCGTTGGACGAAGTGTCCTTGGTGGTCGCCGCCTCGGTGAGTTCTGCCGATGGTCCCGGTGGCGTATTTTCGATGCGCATGATGTTCATGGCTTCGGGATATTCCTCGGTAATGAATTTAATGGTGTCTTCGCGGACCAGACACTGCAGGTCCCACAGGTCGCCTGCATTTCGTGCTGAGACAGCTGCGCGAAGGGTGGCACGATCATTGGAAATGTCGAGCACCTGAATCGAGACGTCACGACCGTCCCACAGATCCGAGGACTCAACCAGTGCACGCAACCGTGCCCTCAGCGGCTCCACGTTGACTCGCCAATCCACTTCGAAGTCGATGCCCACAGACAACTCCGACCCCACACGTGTGTAGTTTTCGAATGGTGTGGTCGTGAAGTAGGACGATGGATAAATGATCCGTCGACCGTCCCAGATTTTCAGCACCACATACGACATCGTGATGTCTTCGATCGTGCCGTAGTACTCGTCGATCACGACGACGTCGCCGACACGAATCGCATCGGTAAACGCCAGCTGCATCCCTGCGAACACGTTCGTCAGCATCGTTTGCACTGCCAGGGCAGCCACAACTGAAACCAAACCGGCAGACGCAAGAATACCGGCGCCGAGCGCCCGTACCTGCGGGATGGCTAACAGAATCGCGGAAAGCGCGATAATAATAATGATCGTATTGAGCACACGCTTGATGAGCTGCATCTGCGTCTTGATACGGCGACCGCGACGGTCCTCGGTAGTGACCTCGTCGTATTGCAGCTCCACGCGTCGCTCGATCACATTGACCACACGCAGCGCCAACCAGGCAAAACCTGCGGCCGTACCAATGAGCAGCAGGAACGCCAGCACCTGGTAACCGGAGATTTCTTGACCGGACAGCTCGAGTCCAATGCGGGCACCCAAAAAGAACATCGCGACGAAGGCCGGCCCGAGCACTGTCTTCAGGTGCGACCGCAGCCGTGGACGTCGACGCAGCACGAAGCGCACCACGAGTGCCACAATCGCTGTGAGTACCACTCCCACCAGGGCACCAATGGCGATGTTCAATGACACACCGACTATTGGACCCAGCGCGTCAATATTTTCAAGAGCCGAATCCTGCACATTTTCGGGTACAGCTTCTTCAACATTTGGTAACGAGGGCGATTCGGTCGGCTCCGCCGGTCCCTCTTCGGTTCCTAATTGCAACATGGGCTCCATCCTGTCAGCACGATCTTAATTAAAGCTGAAAACCGCTACACTAACAGTCATGCTGAACATCGCAGATTTGCGCAATACCACCTATGATCCGGCCACCGTGATGCCGCGTGCCAAACTCGAAGTTGCCGATGCTTCGGCCGTCGTGGAACCTATCATTGACCAGGTACGACACGGTGGCGCCACGGCAGTTTTAGAACTGACCGAACGCTTCGATGGTCTGCGCCCGCAGACCCTGCGCGTGCCCACCTCCGCAATGGACCGGGCTTTGGAAGAACTCGAGAGTGATGTTCGCGTTGCGCTAGAAGAGTCCATCGCCCGCGCCCGCGCCGTCCACGACGCGCAATTGCCACCAGACACAGTTGTGCCACTAGCGGATGGCGCCCGCGTCGAAAATCACTGGCTCCCCATCCAACGCGTTGGTCTCTATGTTCCCGGTGGCCGTGCGGTGTACCCTTCATCGGTCATCATGAATGTCGTGCCGGCCCAGGCCGCCGGGGTGCCATCCATCGCAGTGACCTCGCCTCCGCAGACCGATTTTGACGGACTCCCCCACCCCGTCATCCTGGCTGCTTGCCAGCTGCTAGGCGTTGAGGAAGTGTATGCCACCGGCGGGGCTCAAGCCATTGCGATGTTTGGCCTCGGTGCCGATGACGACGCCGGCAACACCGTGTGCGCGCCGGTCGATCTGATCACCGGACCGGGCAATGTGTATGTAGCTGCTGCGAAACAGGCATTCCTTGGTCAGGTTGGTATCGATGCGGTCGCTGGCCCGTCCGAAATTTTGGTGCTCGCAGACCAAACGGCTCATCCAGCCTGGGTTGCAGCCGACCTGATTTCCCAATCCGAACACGACCCACTCGCGGCTTCGGTACTGGTCACCACTTCGATGGATCTGGCTGAAGCCGTGGTGGCCGAAATCGAAGCTCAGGTCCCCGGAGCTGTACTGGAAGATCAAATCCGCGAAGCGCTGACTGGACAACAGTCTGGCGCACTCGTCGTTGAAACGCTCGACGAGGCCATTGAAGTCACCAACGCGATTGCCACCGAACATCTCGAACTCCAGACCGCAGATAACGACGCCGTGCTAGAAAAAATCACCCACGCCGGAGCGGTCTTTCTGGGGGCCTTCGCACCGGTGCCCCTGGGCGACTATTCTGCCGGTTCGAACCATGTGCTGCCGACTTCCGGTACGGCACGATTCTCCTCGGGGCTCAACACCGTCTCCTTCTTACGCCTGCAACAACGCATCCACTACGACAAAACCGGCTTGGAACCACTGTCAAAAGGCATTCAGGCACTGGCTACCTCCGAAGGGCTCCACGCTCACGCCGACGCAATTCGTCACCGGTTTGACGAAATGTGACAAAGTCCACTGTCACTGGTCATAAAAATCCGTTAGTCTAGTCTGCAGAATCACGAGCTCTTACCAAACTGTAGCCCTGGCTGGTAAGACGGCAACCCTCCCACGTTGTAGTGGGGTGCCCCAGGTGATGATTTGGCCTCACGGAACACGCCGTGTCGGGCAAGTACAGCGTTCGAGCGCATTCGGGCGCAAAACCTTTAAGGCATGATTGTGACTACTGCTTTGCAAGCTAACGACGTTGACACCACCGCGCAGCTATCCCACGATATTTCGCCGCTGTCATTGCGCAGTGCATTCGGGCAGTTCCCCTCCGGCGTGGCGGCACTAGCCGGTTACACCGATGACGGCACCCCACAGGCCATGGTTGCGTCCTCGTTCACCGTGGGAGTCTCCCTCGACCCACCCCTGGTATCAGTCGCTGTGCAATATACTTCCGCCACATGGCCACTGCTTCGTGACGCCCACCGAATTGGCATCTCCATCCTGGGCGAAGGTCAAGGTACCATCGCACGCCAGATGGCAGCCAAGGGCACCGACCGTTTCGCCCATCTTGAAACCCAGACGAGCAACGACGCTATCTTGGTTGCCGATGCGGCACTGTGGTTAGAAACATCCGTCTACGGCGAATTTCCTGCCGGTGATCACCTCGTAGCCCTTCTAGAAGTGCATAACCTGGCCGATTTCACAAACATCATCGAACCATTGGTCTTTCACAAATCCCAGTTCCGCAATATCCGGGACCACTAACGCCCTATGGAATTTGTTCGTGTTGATGTTTGGTTGCACGCTGTTCGGCTCTTCAAAACTCGCTCAGCAGCAAACACCGCAGTCAAGGGCGGGAAGATTAAGGTCGATGGCGAGCCAGTCAAGCCCTCACATAAGCTCAGGGTTGGTCAAACTGTCACGTTTCGCCAGCCGGGCCGGGAACGCATCATCGAAGTGACCGGACTCCTCGAAAAGCGCGTCGGCCACCCGGTGGCCATCAAGCACTACACTGACCACTCGCCCGAGCCGATCCCTCGCTATCTCATGGCTGTGCCCAGACGCGAGCGCGGCGCCGGACGCCCCACCAAAAAAGAACGTCGTGAACTCGACAAATTGCGCGGCTACAGCAGCCAATAAATACACCCAGGAAGTTCACAGCTAACGTTCGGGCAATATCAAACAAGAATTATTAGACTGATAAGTACCTCTTCAAGGTGCGAGTGATGTTGTAATCCCGCTGCTAGATGATCCCCTTTCATTTGGCAGCGGGATTTTCTTTGTACACAGCCGCTCAGCAAGCGAAAAATTAACCAGTGGCGTAAACTTTTATCGGTGGTGCACGCACCTTTTTGCATTTGGCAGACGCGACAAGAAATGGGACATTTTTGATGTCAGCTCGACAGACCGGAACCATCAAGTGGTTCAACGCCGAGAAAGGCTACGGCTTTATCACCCCCGACGACGCGTCACAGGACGTATTCGTCCACCATACCGGTATTGTCCAGACCGGTTTCCGCAAGCTCGAAGAGGGACAACAGGTCGAATATCTCGCCTCCGAGGGCGACCGTGGCCTCGTCGCGAAGAAAGTTATAACTCGGGCATGAAACTGGCAACTCGTATCGGCGCACTGACAACCGCAGGTCTCATGGCCTGCGGTTCACTGGGTGCTGCACATGCGGATGTCGTCGAGCCTGAACCCTCTGAGACTGCTGAATCACCAGAAAGTGGTGTCGACGAGCCAACGCTCGAAGCGCCAACCGAGGCGAGCACTGAAGAATCCCCTGACCCGCCACCCGAGCCGACCCCCGGGGCATCTGACACGCCAGAGCCCACACGGGAGATGGAGTGTAGCCTGATCGAGACAGTCGACGGTCTCGTCACCATTGAGGTTTCAGATGCCAGCCCCGGCGATGTCGTCCACGTCGGAAATACGGCAGAGACAGTGAACTCCAGCTCCGAGATTCAAATCGCCTACCAACTCGGTGAGCCGCTGGTGTTAAAGCTGCAGCAGGGTGATGAGGAGACACCAGCGCTCCAATGCGAAATCACCGTCAATGCCGACGACGAAGATGAAGTCGATGAAGAGTCCCCCGACGAAGACGAAGAAAACGAAGAAGACGAAGAACCCTCCGACGAACCTACAGGCGGCGCAACGGATACCCCGGAGCCCTCGCCGACAGACCCGACGACAACCGAAGAACCCGAGCCCTCGCCGACTGAGACAGAGGACCCAGAGGTCCCTGCCCCAAGCCCGACCACACCGGATGAGACATGGCCTGAGCCGGCACCGTCGCAGCCAGTGGCTCCACCGAACACGCAGCCGGCGCCCACCTCGACCCCGGACGGCAACGACGCGGCCCCTAGTCCCCCACCGACACCGCCTACGGATGCATCATCTGGGCCCGTAGAGCGCGATATTCGCCCGTTCACCTCGAACCCGCGCCGCCTGCTCTCACAGCTGTGGGGCACCGACTCCAATAATGGGTCGCGGCTCATCATGCCTGGACCCCGGGATGCCGATGAAACACCTGCCCTGGAAACGCTGCCACCGGTTTCGGAAGATGAACTAAACGCCATCAAAGCCGAACGGGCCTCGCCTGACCGCAATGCAACCGGGTCACCGCAGGACGCAGCACTCGACGCCGACGTCGATGAACGCCTGTCAGGCACCGGTTCCTGGTGGCTACTCACCGGTATAGCCGGTCTCGTGTGTCTCAGCGCGGGCATCTGGTGGATTGTCGCCCGTCGCAAACCCGAACACTAATTCCCCGAAGTCCTCAGTGGGTTGCGGCCGGTCCGTCTGCTGATCAACCGTTCTGCTCCCGAGACACCCAACACAGCACAGGCGAACCACACACCGCCGGCTGGCCCGACCGGCCCGGCAACCACGCTGGCCGCAATCGGCAACACCACTTGGCCAACCCGATTACCCATGAGCCGCAGAGCCAATGCTGGCCCCCGCCATGACCGCGGTACAGCCTGAGAAATCATCGTCATGGTCATCGGTTGACCCACACCAAGCGTGAAACCACCCACCGACATGAAAATAAATGCTGCGACCACGCCGGGCGTTCCTAGCCCGAGCACGAGCGGGACCACCGCTATCGTGGCGCCAGAAACGAGCAGGGCCACCAGCACCAAAACATTACGCGAAAAACGTGCTGACAACGGTTGGATAAAGATTCGTGAGATGACCGAGGTGGCCCCACGGGCTGCCAGCAGAGCACCGATAACCATCGGAGAGACGCCCATGGATTCACCCACGAGTGGCATAAAGGCCACTAAAATATCCAGGATGGCAAGCAACGCCAGTGCAGCCAGCATATGCGAAGCAACTCCTGGCATTTTCAAAATATTGAATGCTGACGGCTTGGTGCCTGGTTCAACCACCACGATGTCTTGGGTCTGCGTGACGGGTGATTGTTGCGAGGCTCGCATGGTGTAGAGCACCGGCACCGCGATGATTGAGGTGATCGCACCAATCCATAAGGCGAGGTTCACACTGAATATGAAGTCGTCCCCACCGGCCTGGGTTTGGGTCAGCGATGTATCGCCCAAAATGATGCCGGATAGTAACGGCCCCAGCATCTGTCCCACCGAAAATGAGGCGGTGAACCAACCAAAATTTGCATCCATTTGTGTGGCACTCGATCGTCTGGCGATCATACTTTGACCGCCAATAGTAAACATCAGGTGCCCAACCCCGAGCACAGCAGATGCGATCATCAGTTGGACGATATGGTCGGTCAGCGCCAAATATGCGGCACCGATCGCCAGAATGAGGATACCGAGGATCACGAAATTTCGTGGTGATTTCAATCGAGATTGTAACCGGCCAAATGGTAGTGCCAGGAACAGCGGCAACAGCGCATAGGCCGCGGTTGCGATACCAATTTCTGTCTCACCCCAGCCAAGCGAAATCAACTTATAACTGGTGACCGGTCGAACCAGATTGGCAGTTGTCTGGGTGAGTACCCCCGCAGCAACCATGAGCCATAACCAGCCCGGTAAGGCACTCTTGACCATTTTCATCATATCGAGAGCGTACCCCTATCTTCGATTCCACCACGAAGTGCAACAGCCGGCGAGGGTCGAACAGTAGGGTTATAGACAACGACGTATCGCAACCGCACATACCCTTGAGGTGACACTATGGCTTTTCCTTCCGCTCGGCGATCTGGCACTGAGGTCGGACACCGCGGCGCATCGCCGCTTCGTGCCGCTCAAGATTCGCCGCTAGGGTCACCACTGTTCTTCTACCTGTCACAAATGGAACACGTGTTTCGCACTGAGCTGTCTGCAGCGCTGACCGAATGTGAGCTGGACCTTCGACAATATTCGACACTTGCGTTCATTGCCGATGGCCACACGCCGACACAGCACGAGTTGGCTCAGATTCTGCATCTTGATCCATCGCAGGTCGTCACATTGTCGAAAAGCTTGGAAGCCAGAGGGTTGCTGGTCCGTCAGACCCTCCCCACGGATCGACGCGCCAAGGCGCTAGGCATCACTGAAGCCGGTCGTGCTATCTATTCCGATGCCGTGAAGAGCGTGCGGAGCATCGAAGAATCGCTGACCGCATCGTTATCTCGTCGGGACCACAACGCCCTGAAGTCTTTTCTCGAACGGATTCTCCCGCTGTCTTAACGAAATATTGTCAGGTTCAACGAACCAGACAATATCGAAGAGTTTTGTGAACTAGTCGGCGCTCGAGACGGTGTATAGCCGTTTCTCAGATGCGTCGTCAGCGGACTGTGATGGCAAGTAATACTCGGGGTCCACCCATTTGTCATTCACTTTGACTTCGAAATGAATGTGTGGCCCGGTGGAGTTACCAGTCGATCCGGCCAGCGCGATGGTGTCGCCCTGCGATACAGTCTCGCCAACCCCGACACTGAGCTGAGAGTTGTGGCTATACGCGGTAATGACGCCGTTGCCGTGGTCGATTTCTACACGGTTACCACCGGTGCTGTGCACACCTGCGAAGCTCACGGTTCCTGCTTCTGTGGCTTTGACCGGGGTACCACTTGGGACTGGGAAGTCGGTGCCAACGTGAAACTGCGTACCGGCACCCGTGGGGTTGCTGCGCATGCCGAAGGTCGACGAGGTGCGAGTGGATTCCGCGGGGAAACTGAGCTGCAGGTTGCCCGGCAGGTTCTTCTGGGAACCGTTGTCTGGGTTCTGTGCTTCGGCCACGGCCAGTTGACCGGCTGCAACGTCCCCTTCACCTTCTTGATGGAGGCGACCCAGACCAACTTGTGAAGCGGCCATTTCGTCGGTCATTTTCGCAACAACACGCTCGTCGCCGCCGGAGATGGCAGCGGGAATGACGGTGGTCTGTCGTGGTGCTTCCTCAACGGATGCGCCTGCAGCATCTGCATGGGCGGTCTCGCCAAATGCAAAGAGGTCGCCTTCAGCTACGGCGTTGCCGCCGAAAGTCACTGCAGCAGACGACACCGCAACTGCTATGCCTGCCGTGACGACGGAGGCTTTCGTGCGCTCGTTCTTTGTGCTGCCTGATTCGCGCAGCGAACGGCGTGAAGGGTATTCGGAAACAGTCATAAGTGTGTGGTCACCAAGAAAGGGAAATCGATGATTGCTTTTCATATAGTACCGTTATCGTTTCGTTATATCCAATCGTTGCTCTCACGTGGTTGGATACCGAATCGTGAGCTCTCGGGCGGGCATACGTGATCATGGGTTGTAGCCTAATTGTGACTTTCCAACGCCTCTTTCGTGTCGCGCTCAATTGTGGATAACCGTGTAAGCGATGAGACATCCCGGCCCTTCGATGTCATGAGTTGTATGATGAGCCCAACATGTCCGGCCACAAGCTGGACATGAACGTTGCCCACAATGGTGTGTGTGACAACTCTGCTCTACATCATGGAGCGCTTCTGAGTTTTCTTGCCCGGGTTTTGCACCCGGGTCTTTGTATGTGTCAACCGCGTTGGTGCAGTCCTACGGCAGTATGCGCCAGCGCGGATATGGATAAGTGAGTCATGACTGAAGTTCAAACCCATCTACGCACCGAAACCGATCTCATCGGCCCCGTGGAACTCCCGGCCGACGTCTACTACGGTGTCAACACTGTTCGTGCAGCAGAAAACTTCCAGCTGTCGTCCACGCGCCTGGAACAATTTCCCGAGCTCATCTCCACGCTGGCAATCATCAAACAGGCGGCCGCGGCAGCGAACCGCGATGTTGGTGGCCTCGAAACGACGATTGCCGATGCGATTATTGCAGCATCGCAAGAGATCGCAGCAGGACAGTTCCACGAGCAGTTCATTTTGGACATGATTCAAGGTGGCGCAGGCACTTCGACAAACATGAACGCCAACGAGGTGATCGCCAACCGCGCCCTAGAGCATCTCGGGCATGCCAAAGGCGACTACGACGTCCTGCATCCGCTGAACCACGTGAACATGGGCCAGTCGACCAACGATGTATACCCCACCGCGTTGAAGCTGGCGCTACATCACATGACCGGTCTCCTGTTGGAAAACCTAGCGGTGCTGAAAAAATCATTGCGCACCAAGGCTGAAGTCTTCGACTCGACGGTCAAAATGGGGCGCACCCAGTTACAGATCGCCGTCCCGATGACACTGGGCCAAGAGTTTGCGGCGTGGGCCGTCATGATCGAACGTGCCGAAACCGGTCTGAAACGTGTTCGTTTTGATCTGCTGGAACTCAATCTGGGTGGTACCGCCATTGGTACCGGCCTCAATGCCAATCCCGGCTACCGCGAGCGCGCCATCCACCATCTGCGTGACATCACCGGTCTCACCGGGATTGCCTCAGCTCCAGATTTGATCGCTTCTACCGCTGATACACAAATCTTCGTGGACCTGTCGAGTGCGCTCAAACGTGTGGGGACATCGATGTCGAAGATTGCCAATGACCTGCGTTTGCTGTCGTCTGGCCCGTCGGGTGGTTTCGGTGAACTCAATTTGCCTGCTCGTCAGGCCGGCTCGTCGATTATGCCGGGCAAGGTCAACCCGGTCATCCCAGAAGCTGTCAGCCAGGTAGCTTTCCAAGTGGCCGGTCACGATGCGGCAATCACCATGGCGTCCGAGGCGGGGCAACTGCAATTGAACCCATTTGAGCCGATCATGGCTCGGGGCCTTTTCGATTCGATCTCGACGCTGAGCAACGCGGCAACCATGTTTGCAGAAAAATGTATCGACGGCATCACCGCAAATGAGTCACTCATGCGAGACATTGTGGAGGGTTCAGCTGGTCTCGCCACCGTCTTCTCACCGGTGGTCGGCTACAAGGAAGCAACCGCTTTGGCGCTTGAAGCCAATGCAACCGGTGCAAAGGTGACTGACCTGGTCCTTGCAAAGGGTCTGTTGTCTCCACAACAGGTGGAGCAGCTCATCAGCGAGGCCCTGACAAACTAACCAAACAGTTCGGGTGCGTACATAATGAGCACACCGGCAACCATGATCACCAGTCCGATCACTTGCAGTGGTTGGACTGGTTTTCTTGGTGCCGATAAGACGCCGAAGTGATCGACGACCAACGAGCCGGCAATAATGCCGACCTGGATGACAATGACGGTGGCTGCCGCCCCGATCAGAGGAGACAGAAACGCGACGCCGGTGACGTAGAGCGCACCGAGCAGCCCGCCCAACCACATCCACCAGGGGTTGTGCGTTTCTGCCGCGGGTACGGTGATGCGCAGAGACGAGCGCGTGATGACCACCAACACCAGTAACGCCACGGTGCCCACAACAAACGAGATAAATCCGGCGTGGATGGCTGACCCCAGTACGCCGGTGAGTTGACCATTGACGGCGACCTGAATACCAAAGCACACACCCACCGCGATGCCGATGACGTACCAGCCAGGCGACGGGGCGACCTGACGCTGCGGACGGGCTCGACCGGCAAGGACAGCCAGCAGTGCCGCGCCCACGACGACGAGCGCCCCGGTCAGTCGCCAGCTCGTGGCACGGTAGACGTCAACGCCAAACAGCCCGAAATGATCAATGACCATCGTCGTGATGACCTGAGCGGTCAGGTTCAGCGCCGTCGAATACAGTGCGCCCAAAATAGGTAGTAATAAGACGGTGGTGGTCATCCCGACGACACCAACGAGCCCACCGATCCACAACCACCAGGGTTGCGTGACGAACAGCGTGGCGTCGAAGCTGACGGTGCCGACCGTGGCCCAGGTGAGGACCGCCAAGCAGATGGTACCGACCAAAAACGAGATGACGGCCATGACCCAGGGGGTGGAGACCGAAGCGCGCAACCGGTTGTTGACCGCAGATTGATTCGGTAACAACACCCCGATAGCGACGCCTAGCAATGCGTAGAGCAACAAGAATCCTCGTGGACGTGCATGAATTGGGACACAACGCAGCTAGTCTAATCGAGGTTTTGTCCGTGACGCCTGCTGGCGCGGGCGGAAAACTCCTACGACTTTCGACGCCAGAACTAGTAGGATGACAAGATAGTAGATCGCTGGGCGTTCCGGGACTTCTCAGGTTGGTTCGGTACACTATCCCGGGAACTCAACGCACTGTTCCGCTCACTCAACCGGTTTTCAAGGGAGGAATGCCTGATGACTCAAGGGTCACGGTGGATTACCCCGGCCGAAACGGAACCAATCCAACGTGTCTGGATGCATTTTCCTCGCGCCGGTACCGTGAATTTTTCTGCCATGTGGCAACTATCTTCTGCACGTCGTGCGTGGACGCGGCTGGCCGAGACCATCAACCAGTATGTGCCCGTCACGCTGTTAGTTGATCCGGATGATCAGCACACGGTGTCCTCACACACCTCCTCGAGCCTCGACACCATGGTGATCCCTTTTCATAATGCGGCACTGCGCCGTACCGGTCCGACGATGGTCGTGTCGCGTCGTCCACAGTCCAACGGAGGCCGTCGACCACGTCGTGTTTTAGGGATGGTCGACTTTACCTTTAACGGTTTTGGCCGGCTGCCAGGCGTCGAATACGGGTTGGACGATACCCTGCCCGGCACCCTGATGGATTTGCGCCCGACGACCTCTGGGTGGAGCGAGCGCCTCCTATCGATGATGGTTTCCGAGGGCGGTTCCTGGATTACCGACGGCAACGGTACGGCAATAGCTTCCGAACGCCTGTTGACCGATCAGCGGCGCAACCCCGGCTGGTCGACGCGTGCCGTCGAACGCGAGCTCCGCCGCGATGTGGGGCTGGACCACATCATCTGGTTACCCTCTGGCCTGACCCGCGGTGCAGCACCGGCCGGCTGGGGTGGCTACATCGACCAGCTCGTCGCCTTCCACTCGCCCGGCCGCGTCCTGCTGCACACCCAGCCCGACGAGACCCATCCGGATCACGCCGCCACCAGCCAGGCACGCGAGATCCTGTCTGAAGCCACCGATGCCAACGGCAACCAGCTAGAAATTATTGACATGCCGGCCCCGCAAACGCATTCGGATATGCGCGGTCCGGTCAACTGGTCCTACATCGACTACCTGGTGCTCAATGACGTCATTATCGTGCCGCGCTTCGTGGACCCACACGACGACCAGGCCCGCCAACTGTTGAGCCGACTCTATCCGGAACATCGGGTCGTCTCCTTTATGGCCCAAGATCTCTTTGACCACGGCGCTTCCATGCGTGCCGTCACCCTGCCCCAACCCCAAGTCAGTTCCAGAAAATAATGATGTCTTGACCACAGAAAAAATGACCGGTATCCAACGAGCCATCTTGGTGGTGGTGCTGGTACCCGTGTTCATGTCCCTGTTGTCGATCTCCTCGATCAACGTGGTACTGCCCTCCGTCCAAGCCTCACTCGACGCGCCCACCAGCCAAATTCAGTGGGTGCTCTCGGGCTATACGCTCGCCTTCGGCGTGCTGCTGGTCGCCGGTGGTCGCGCCGGCGACACCCTTGGCCGAGGCAAACTCTTTGTCGCCGGACTCGGGCTGTTCGGGCTCGGATCACTGATCGCCGGACTCGCACTCAACGGCCCCATGCTGATCGTCGCACGCTTCATCACCGGCTTCGGCTCCGGGCTGCTGAACCCACAAACCGTGGGCTTCATCCAACAGTTCTTTGACGGGCCCCGCCGTGCACGGGCCTTCGCCTCATTCGGGTCCGTTGTCGGCGTTTCGGTAGCCATCGGTCCCGTCCTGGGCGGTGGACTCATCGCACTACTGGGCCCCGATTGGGGTTGGCGTTGGACGTTCTTGGTCAACGTACCCATCGCGGTGGCCGCCATCTACTTCGCCTATCGCAACTTTCCGACCTCGGCGTGGCAGCGCTACGTCCCCGAAGGCGTGACCGACGAGGCACGCACCAAACCCGATCTGGACCCTATCGGCACCATCACCTTTACCCTCGGTGCACTATTGGTCATGTGGACCTTCTTAGAACTCGATAAAGGCGGCATCTACTTCGCAATGCTGCCCGTGGGCCTGCTGATTTTGACCTGGTGGGTGTGGTGGGAACGCCGGTATAAACGACGCGGCGGGTCGCCCATGGTCGACATGAACCTGTTCACAAACCGGGCCTACCGCAACGGCACCCTACTCATTGGACTCTTCTTCACCGGTTCCACCTCCGTCTGGGTCACCGTGGCAATCTTTTTACAAACAGGCCACGGCATTTCGGCACTCGTCGCAGCACTCGTGGGCCTACCCTCGGCATTTGCCACCTCGATAACCTCCCAAATCGCCGGACGCTACGTACTGAAAACCGGTCGCGCAATGGTCGCCTGGGGCATGAGCGTGACCCTGACCGCTTTGGGATCATCCATCCTCGTCGTCATCGGGGTCCAACTCTGGGACTGGCCCATCTGGTGGCTCATCCTCACGCTGTCACTGATGGGTGCCGCACAGGGCTTCATTATCTCGCCCAACCAAACACTGTCGCTGATCGAAGTGCCCGCACACGTCTCCGGGGTGGCCGGAGGCGTCATGCAAACCGGCCAACGAGTCGGCACCTCCATCGGCACCGCGCTCATCACCTCGATGCTATTCGGGCTGGCCGCCGCCTACTCCTGGAACTGGGCATTCGTCGGCGCCTTCGGCCTCATCATGCTCATGGTCGCCCTGGCCATGGTCGTCGCCATCGTCGATATTGTCGGCACCCGACGCGCCCAAGCCGCCGTCCCACAGGGCCACGAAGCAAAATAACGTCACACTGTGGGCCAACAATGCGCAGGGTATGGCAATGCGGTAGGTTGGAGACATCGACAGGGGAGCAGTCCAACGAAGCTGCTGAGAGTGCTCGCGCAGACCCTCGAACCTGATTCCAGTTCATACTGGCGGAGGAAGTCGTAACTCTCCACGCATAGCGTGCCCTCCTACACGACAGGAGGACCTCATGAAAAAATTCGTCCCGGCGCTCGCCGCCACCACGCTGATACTGACCGGTTGCTCGGTGACCGACCAAGCGCCCGATGCCACCGACGACGCATCCCAAACCGTCACGGTCATGACCCACGACTCGTTCAATGTGCCCGAAGAACTCGTGACGGCATTCGAAGAAGACACCGGCTACACCATCACCACCACGTCGCCAGGCGATGCCGGAGCCGTGTTGAATCAGCTGATCTTGCAGCAGGACAATCCCACCGTCGACGCGGTCTATGGCATCGACAACTACTCGGCACCCACACTGCTCGAAGAAAACATGCTCACCACCCACGACGTCGAACTGGGCGGCGCTGCAGACTACACGGTCGGAACTGATACAGACGGCCACCTAGCGCCGATCGACCGCGGTCAAGTGTGCGTCAACATGGACAATGCGTGGTTCGAAGACGCCGACCTCGCGCCCCCAGAAACGCTGGCTGACCTCACCGATCCCGCATATGAGGGGCTCTTCGTCACCACCGACCCAACCGTGTCGTCACCCGGGCTCGCCTTCTTGGTGGCCACGGCGACCGCCCAAGATGACTGGCAAGGCTACTGGCAAGACCTCCTGGACAACGGCGCCAAGGTTGCCTCCAGTTGGTCCGACGCCTACTACAGTGACTTCACCTCCACCAGTGACGGTGAGTATCCGCTGGTACTGTCCTACTCGTCGTCACCGTCAGCCGAAGAAGGTCGCACCTCGACCATCACCGCCACGTGCACCGATCAGGTCGAATACGCCGGGGTATTGGAGGAAGCCGCCAACCCTGAAGGCGCCAAAGCGTTCATCGAATTCCTACTGAGCACCGAATTCCAAGCATCGCTGCCCGAGGAAATGTTCATGTACCCGGTCGATGACGACGTCGAACTGCCCGGCGAATGGGAACAGTATGCGCAGCTGGCCGATGACCCCATCAGCGCTGACCTGACCGTGGTCTCCGAGAACCGGGATGCCTGGCTGAACGAGTGGACCGAGCTCTACGAGAACGCCAACTAAACGTGCTCACCCGGTTCGGGTGGGGCGCCGCGCTCGCGGTCGTCCTCACCTTCCTCACCATCTTCTTCGCCTGGCCCGTCGGCGCGATGCTGGTACGCGGCATCACCGACGACGCCGGCAACCTGAACCTCAACACATTTGGCGACGTATTGACCACCGGTCGCACCTGGGCCATCGTCGGCCACACCCTGACGATGGCTTCGCTGGGCACCTTAGGCTCGGTCCTGTTCGGTATCCCCGCCGCCTATATTTTGTACCGCACCGATTTCGTCGGCCGCAACGTGCTGCGTTCCGTCACACTCATCCCATTCGTGCTGCCCACCGTCGTCGTCGGAGTGGCCTTCCGTGCGCTGTTGGGCACCAACGGACCGCTCGGGTTCCTCGGACTCGACCAAACCACCTGGGCCGTGGTCGCGGCCATGGTGTTCTTCAACATCAGCCTCATCGCCCGGCAAGTGGGTGGCCTGTGGCAGATGCTGGATCCGCGCACCGTCGAAGCCGCCCGCAGTCTCGGTGCGTCACGGGCACGGGCGTTTTGTACCATTACCCTGCCTGCACTCACACCCGCCATTGGGGCCTCCGCCGGGCTTGTGTTCCTGTACTGTTCGACTGCGTACTCGCTCGTGCGAACACTGGGCTCCCCCGGCGTGGGCACGTTGGAAACCGAAGTATTCCGGCAAACCCAAGCGTTCCTCGATCTGCGCACCGCCGCCGTGTTTTCGGCGCTGCAGGTGGTGTTTGTGCTCGCGTCGGTTTGGCTGACTCAACGACTGTCCCATCGCACTACGACCGCGCTGCGCCTGCAGCAACCACGTCGACAAAAGCTTTCCCGTGCCGACTGGCTGCCGTTGACCATCACCCTATTCGCCGTGATCGTCATCATCCTGTGGCCCATGGTCACACTGCTCGAACGGTCACTGGCCACCGATGACGGCTATGGGCTAGACAACTACCGCTTGCTGCTCACCTCGCCCGGCACGGGATTCGCCGGCGGCACCACCGCAGCCCAAGCGCTCGAGCACTCGGTCAAAATCGCGCTCGATGCCACCGTCATCACCCTGGTCGCGGCCATCCTCCTCTCACTGGTCATCACACGCCAGGTCAAACACCCGGGACTGGCTCGCGGGCAGCGGCTGCTAGACACCTTCATCATGCTGCCTATGGGTGTCTCATCAGTGACCATCGGTTTCGGATTCCTCGTCTCACTGCACGCGTGGAACCCGAGCCTGAGCCAATCCGGCATGCTCGTCCCACTGGCCCAAGCCGTCGTCGCGCTGCCGTTAGTCGTGCGCAGCCTGATCCCCGTGCTAGCCGCCGTCGACCCCAAACAACGCCAGGCGGCCGCCGTGTTGGGCGCCTCGCCGGCGCGCGTGTTGGCCACCATCGACGGGCCATACATACTCCGCGCGGTCGGACTCGCCGCGGGCCTGAGCTTCTCCGTAAGCCTCGGCGAATTCGGAGCCACCAGCTTCCTCGCGTCCCCCGAATATCAAACCCTGCCCATCTACATCGTGCGACTCCTCGGCCGACCCGGCGCCGACAACTTCGGCATGGCATTGGCCGCCGCCGTCGTGCTGGGTATTGTCGCATCCATCGCACTACTACTCGGCGAACGCATCCGTCCACGCCTCAGGAGATTCACATGAACGCCATCGAAGTCACCAATGTGCACCTGACCTATCCCAACGGCAACCGGGTGCTCACCGGCGTCGATCTCGAACTGGCCGACGGGGAGATTCTCGGCGTACTGGGCGCTTCTGGCTCCGGAAAATCCACGCTGCTGCGTGTCATCGCAGGGCTACAACACCCACAACGTGGCACCGTCACCATTGCTGGGAAGACCACCGATGACGACGACCGTCGACCCACTCCCCCGCACCTGCGCGACTGCACCATGGTGTTTCAGGATGCCCAACTCTTCCCGCACCGCACCGTCGCCGACAACGTGGCTTATGGCCTCGAAGCTGCAAAAGTGCCCGCGGTGGAGCGTCGACGTCGTGTTGCCGACGCACTAGACATGGTGCAGATATCTGAACTCGCCGACCGTGCCGTCACCGAGCTCTCTGGCGGCCAGGCGCAACGGGTGGCCCTGGCACGGTGTCTGGTGATCAACCCGTCCGTCATTTTGTTCGATGAACCACTCTCTGCACTCGACCGTGGGCTGCGCCAACGCCTGGCAGTCGATATTCGACGAGTGGTCAAGGAGACCGGCACCTCGGCAATATACGTCACGCATGATCCCAGTGAGGCATCGACGCTCGCCGACCGCATAGCCGTGGTCGAAAACGGCACAGTACTGGACCTCGGCCCATCCAATCAGTTGGATCCGTCCCAGCTATCCGACTCAGTGGCCAGTTTATTGGGTGATGTCGGAGAAGTGTCCGGTGTTGTCACCGCTGTGACCGAAGATTCCACGACCGTTGAAGTGGTGGATAGATATATCGTGCTCGCCGGACGACAAGGCTCGGTTGGCGACACCGTGACCGTGAAACTAACTCGGTAACACCCCAGACGCATCATTCCTCCCCTCAGATAAGGGCTGAATTCAGCATGCCCAAATTTGGCATGTCTAGAAACGCTTGCAACTGCCGTCGGTCGGGCAATTATCGGGTTTTTCGGGTGTTCTGCAACCGTGTCGTGTGCAGTGTGGAAAAGTCTGAACACGCTCGCAGGTTATCCACAAAACACACGACACACCAAGCACCAACAATCAACACATGATATACAACATTCAAATCTCTTAAATCGTACAACAAAATACACCAAAACCTTGCCCAACAATACGGGCGGCAGGTAGAATAGAAGCCAACATCATCGACTATTGAACACCCATCGTTTGCTCGGTTGAGAGGAGTTTGTTGTGGACTACACCCCGATTTTGCCCAACATCGGTACCCCGTGTCCCACCGATCTCCTCAACCCCGAGAAACTCGATGGTGCTTCCCTGGGTGAAGCCCTGCACGCAGCAGCGTTCATTCTGCAATACGCTGGCAAGAAAATGGCCAACCCCAACACCTTCACCAAGGTCACGACCTTCTCCCAGGGCCCTGGCTCTGACTGGTCCGGCTACCAGCCCCAAACCGGCGATGAAACCAGCCACGACGATGAAGACAGTGCTGGGTCTTCGAAGACACCAGCAGAGGTCGTCCCGCCAGAGCGGTATTACGACTCGCTACCCGCGATTGGGGACATGCTGTCACAAGTCACGCAGTCTACGGATGTGATGATGGCCAACTACACCCGCTACTTCCAAGCCGTCGAACACGACCAAGTCACCTACTTCGGTGCACCCTTTGCCACCAGCGGCTTCACTGACGCCAAACAGTACCTGCGTGACACGATGAAACTCTCCGCCGCCACCGCAGCCAAACACCTCGACCGGGCCGCTTATGTGACCCTGGCCCCAGGCAAAAACCCGGAAGAAGCCGCCAACCTGCCCGTCTTCGCGCGCATGGCCGCCGCATTCATCAACGGACGAATCCCAGCAGAAAATATCGACCGATTCATCAACCTAGATCAGGACCTCACCGACTACGCCGCCAAAACCAGCCAAACCACCGACTACAAAAACGCCGTGTTACAAGCCTTCGAACCCACCCTGGCCGAAACCGCTGAAACCTCCACCCCCGATGAAGTCTCCAGAGTGAAAAAACGGTGGGTGGATCGTATTGCACACGCCATGAACGCCGATGGGCCCTCACCCTCCCAAACCCTGCGCAAGCAACCCGATAATGCGATCAACACCCGCGACAACCCCGATGGCAGCGGCCACATCAGCATGCACGCCACCCCAGACCTGTATGCGCAATTCAAAAACTTCAAACTCCACATGCTCAACCACCACGGCACCACACCAGACATCCCCGACGAAATCGCCGCACTGTTCCCCACCCAAGACACAAGCGATACTGCCGGACACGACGCAGCAGATAACCCTGCAGATCCCAGCACATCGAAAGTCGCCGCAGTCGATCACGATGAAGACGCCGACAACGCACAGAAAGCAAACTCAGCAGCAGATGCCAGCGCATCAGAAGATACGCTACTCGATCACTGCAGCACGCATGAGGGCTCCACCCTGAACGGGACACCATCCACTGTCAATGATCAGCAGACCACACTCGCTGGCAACGATATCTCGACCTTTGAGACCACCAATGTCAGTGATACTGCAGGCGTACAAACTGATCCTGAGTCATTCGGAAAGACTGGCACCGATTCGCGTGAATCGCTTCCAACACATCAACAGGATATGGCTCCGTTGCGTTTCTCTTCTCACAATGAGCCCCCGTTACCCGACCCTGATGCTATCGTGGCCGAAGACGAGCACGGTAACCCGATCACCGCCCAGCGGGTCAATGCCATTGATCAGATGAGCAACGGTCAGAAACTCGGGGCCATGCTCATCGGCATGTTCAACACCCTACTGACCATGGACCCCACAGAAGCGGGCATCAAAAAATCCCACGGCTCCAGCGCACAACTAGTCTTGGTCCAAGATATCCAGACAGCTCACCACACCCTGGGCCTACCAGAATTACCGGCAGCAGCACAGAGACCGCCCGGAGTCGACGGCATCCTGCCACCAGTGATCACCGCACCCAACCCCAACAAGTCGAAGGCACCAGACTGCCACAAATCCTCAGCCGATCATGATGATTTCGAACCACCACCCGACGACCCGGGCACTGATGCGGATGGGTATGTGCATCCCGTCCCATGGACGCCGTATCAGTCAGAGGTCATCAACCACGGGCCAATGCACCCCAAAGATGCTGAAATCCTGGCCTGCAACGCCGAGCTCGTAGGCCAAATCTGGGACGGACCAGATACCGTGCTGCACCAGAAGCGCACCCAGCGGCTCTTCACCCCAGCACAACGCCGCGCCATTTTAGCCCGAGATCGAGGATGCCAGGCGCCTGGGTGTACTGTGCCCGGCATCTATTCCGAGATTCACCACATCAAGGAATGGGAACACGGCGGCACCACCGACGAACCCAACGCGACGACCTTGTGCGCGCACCACCACGGGGCCATCCACATTGGTAAATGGCGCATCGTCAAACACCACGGCATGACATTCTTCCAACCCGCACCATGGCTCGACCCCTACCAACCCCTACTGCGCAACGTCTACTGGAACACCTAGAAAGCGACGCCGAAGTGAGCCCAGGCTGACTTGCACAAGTACCGACGAATCCTTCAACGTCTTCGGCCATACCTCCCAGTCAGACGACGCCCAAGGATGAAACCGGGGCACTAATCTGGGGCACTAAGGTGTGGTCCCGACCCAACTGGACAGCATTACTTGGCTGAGTCTTCAATCTCATCGTCGGTCATCTCCGTGAGATCTACCGGACTGTCATCAAATAGGGCACGAATATCCTCCGCCGTGACATTGGAAGCAAAGGCAGTATCGTCCTCCGTCAATGCAGCGAACATCTCAACCTTCTGCTGCTGTAGGGCCAAGACCTTCTCTTCGATCGAGCCTTTCGAAACCATCCGATAGACCATCACGTTCTTGTCTTGACCAATACGGTGAGCACGGTCAACAGCCTGAGCCTCAACAGCGGGGTTCCACCACGGATCCAGCAGGAACACATAGTCGGCTTCGGTCAAGGTCAAACCAAAACCACCAGCTCGCAACGAAATCAGGAAGACCGGAGCATCGCCAGAACGGAACTGATCAACAGCGTCTCCGCGATTGCGCGTCGACCCATCCAAGTACGCATAGTCAATATCCCGCTGATCAAGCTGCTGCCCCAATCGCGCAAGGAACGACGTGAACTGCGAGAAGATCAACACGCGGTGGCCCTCAGGCAGAATCTCAGTCAACCGTGCCATCAAGTCGTTAAGCTTCGATGACGGAACATGTGCATACTGGTCATCAACAATCGATGGATCCAGCGCCAACATGCGCAACAACGTCAGCGAACGGAAAATCGAAATCCGGTTCGAATCCATATCCGACACCAAGTTCAACACGTTCTTCCGCTCACGCTGCAAAATCTGCTGATACAGCTGCTCGTGTTCCTGCTCCATCTGAACCTGCAGCACCATTTCCTGTTTATCAGGCAACTCGGCAGCGACAGATTCCTTGGTACGACGCAGCATGAACGGCCGAATCTTCGTCCGCAACTTCGTCATGGCCTCCCGAGACCGGGTCTGCTGCTGCACCTGCTGCTCGACATCATCATTGGTACCCGGCTCGGTGCGAGCAACCCGCTGCCCAGCCTCGATCGGACGCAAATAATCGTCGCGGAACTTCGCAAACCGTGGCAACATACCAGGCACCACGAGCCGGAAGATCGACCACAAATCAGACAGTGTATTCTCCATCGGAGTACCCGTAATCGCCAGTTTGAACCCGGCACGGAAACTTCGGATCGCCCGGTGCGCCTTCGTCTGATGGTTTTTGACGAACTGTGCCTCGTCCAAGATCAGACCAGCCCACGGTTCTTCGGCCAGGTAGTCCTCATCCAAGCGAGCAATCGCGTACGACGTCACCACAATGTCCGCACGCTCACGAATCGACGCCAGCGTTTCGGCACGGCGCAAATTCGACACATCGACGGCGACCACGCGCAGATCAGGAGCAAACCGTTCAACCTCATCTCGCCACACCGGCAGCACCGACGATGGAGCAATGACCAAAAACGGTTTGTCCTCACCCTTCGACTTAGCACGGGCAATCATCGCCAAGGATTGCAACGTTTTCCCCAAGCCCATGTCGTCGGCCAGAATACCGCCCAAGCCAAGATCATAGAGGTACGAGAGCCATTCGAAGCCCTCCTGCTGATAGTCGCGCAACTCGGCCTGTAATTTTTCCGGTACCTGAAGTTTCGGAATATCGGTGGCATCCCGCAACACGGCCAAAGCCTGCTGCCACTCAATAATGGCAGGATCAGCATGGAACGCGTCGGCGGCATCTTCCGCGTCGTCGAGTAACGTCGAGTTGAACCGCGAAATCGAGGTGTTTTCGGCGCCGAAGTCGTCCATGCTCGAGGCTTCTTCGAGGAGTTTCCGCAATGGGTCAAACGCCTCGTTCTTGAGCGAGAAATAGGTGCCATCGGTCAACAACAAACTGTCCTGGTTGCGCACCAGCGCGATGAACAGCTGGCGGAACGGAATGGTGCGGTCTTCAATCGTGACTTGGAAACCCAGATCAAACCAGTCGTTCTTCTCCGACTGGGTCGCATTAATGACGATGTGGGGTTCACCGGTCAGACGCGTGTAGGCCGGACGGGTTTCGTTTTCGACGATGCGTAGGTGTTCGTGCTGCTGCAGTTTCGGGAGGGCTTCATCCACAAAACGCGCGGCATCAGCACCAACCAGGGTCGTCTTGCCGGGAATCGCAGCGAGTTCGAGGTCATCCGAGATATCAGCGAGCACCTGGTGCTGATGTTCGGACTGATCTTCGGTGCCCAAATAGTCCCAGCGCGAGGAAATACGCACGTGATCCTGGCGTTCGCCCTGATGGGTGGCCTGGTAATACTCCAACGTCAGTTCCAGGGTCGACGGCGGAATATCGGGGAGCTCGACGGACTGGTCGTGGCTTGCCAACGGAATGACGCCGGCCAACAGCGGATAGATGGTGTCAAAGAATTCTTGGGTGTCATCGGCGGGGATGAGCATCGGCTCGGGTGAATCAATCAGATCCATCACGGTACGAGTCAGCGGTTGCGCCACCGGGATGACGTTGATGTCCGCGGTCGCTGAATCCGCGTAAAAGTCGATCGTATAGAGCCCGATGGAGCCCAGCGTGCCCGACGGGGTGAGCGTCTCAGATGGCAGCTGCGCCTGAATGGACAGGGCAACGTCATCATGATCAGTCTCGGTGGCATCGAAAATAATGCGTGCCGGTTCGGTGATGGACACGCGGTTGATGATCTTTTGCAACGGCACCAGCGGAACACCGGCATTATCGATTTTGGCCAGCACATCCCACATCTGGGGCATGTTGATGGTGGCCAGGGTGATGACGTCGTTGGAACCCAGCGAGGAGACCGATGAGGTATAGAGCTGATTGAGCTCATGGAGGGCATCGTGCTGTTCCGGCAGAAACTGGTATTCACCGTGAGCCGACTGGTGAAACGGTAGGTCGAACATCGTCCAGTTCATGTTGCCTTTGATCCAGCCGCCACGCGCGCCGACGCGTAAGGGGCGCAAGCGTACCGTGAGATCATTCTGATGTTCCAAATCGGCGCCGCTGGCCTCGCGCCAAATAAAACGGGTGCGGTACCCAGACGGCTCGGTGTGGAGGGCATCGATTTCGACACCGAGGGCGACGTCGGTGAATTCCTGATCTGAATCGATCGTCGGCAGCAGTTCGGTGACGACTTGGCGCCACGGCAGCCCTGGAATACCGTTACCGGACTCTTCGGGTTGTGGGCTCGTTTCCAGATCAGCGGCCGTCAGCACATCGGAGGATGCCACAGCACGTTCGTTCGAATCAAAGATGAGCGCAGCTCCGTGTTTACAATCGACGCCGACGGGACAACTACAACTGGCCCCGTCAACGTCCCAGACCGCAATGCCGCCCAGTGTGGCGTCGGTTTTGCGCAGGGTCACAGAAGCCCGCCAGATTTTGTCTTCGGAGCCTCGAACACGGCCCACTAGACGGCCGGTTTCTTCGTTGAATTTCAGCGTGAGTACCCGGTCGTCCGCGGCGTAGTCGCGGCCGCGTTCGGTCATGGTATCGCCGAAGGTGGCGACGAGTGCTTGGATGTCAACGAATGGAGAGTTCACTGTGCCTCGTAGCGGCGTTGATGTTCGGTGACGCCGCTCAACCGAAAGGGTGCATTGGTGGTGGGTTGTGTGCTGAAGGTCTGGGAAGTAGCCGCGTAGGCCTGGTGCAGCCCGCGGTACTCGTCGTAGCTCAGTGCCACGCGATCCTGAAGCTGTTGCGCCACGTGGTCCGGGTAGATGTGGTCGCGGTAGTGTTCTTGGACGACGCCGGTAAAGAATTCGGCCACCGCGCCGGAACCATAGGAAAAGAAGCCCAGACGCTTGCCGGCCAGCTGATCGTTGCTGTGCAGTTGGGCAGTCAGGGCAAAGTACAACGACGCCGTGTAGGTATTGCCCAGTGCGCGGTTATACGACATCGACTCTTCGATGAGGTCCTCGGAGAGCTGAGTCCCAGTGTGCTCACCAAGCGCTACGAGCTGTTTGCGCGCCATCTTGGTAAACGGTTGATGGTGCAGGAACTTGTCGATGTCCTCGAGGTGTAATGCACGACGTGCTGCGAGATCATCCCAGGCCGATGTGGTGGCGTTGAGGTAGGCGTCAAGTGAGAGCTGCCCGTCGACGAACGGGGTGGTCGAGTCGTTTGGCCGCCAGAAATCATTGACGTCAGAGGTATGGAAGCCCGAGCCGGGTTCGATTTCGACCAGGTGCGGGTCAGCGCTGATCAACATCGCGACGGCGCCGGCGCCCTGGGTTGGCTCACCCCCGGTGTCCAGCGCGTAGCGCGCGACGTCGGAGGTGATGACCAAAATCTGTTCTTCGGGGTTCCGGGCGACGGCGTTGACGGCCATCTGCAGCGCGGCGGTCCCTGAATAGCAGGCTTGTTTCAGTTCGATGGATCGCACGTTGGCGGGTAGGCCCAACAGTTCGTGCAGGTAGACCCCGGCGGCTTTGGACTGATCCACGGAGGATTCGGTGGCAAACAACACCTGGCGAACCTGGCCGACGTCATGACGCGCCAACAGCTTCTGGGCTGCTTCGGCGGCCATGGTGACGATGTCTTCATCCGGGGCAGGCATGGAGAAGGCGTCCTGGCCCAGTCCGAGACGATACTTGTTGGGGTCGATACCTTGGTGTTCGGCCAGGGTATCGAGGTCCAGCACGTAGTGGGAGGTGGCGACTTCCAAATCGTGGATGCCTATTTTCACGCGTGTCTCCTTGTTGCTCGGGCCTTACGATTCGGATCGTTCGTAGGCAACGTGTGCTTGCATCAGTTCACCCGGATTGGTCTGGGCTGCCAGCAGCGACAGTTCGCCAGCCAGCACACTCGCTGCAATCAAGCTAGCTAGTCTACGCGAATCTTGGCCGGGTTGGGTAGTGGCACCGATCCCCATCCGCGCCATGGCTTCTTCGATATAGGGCAGGTGTTTGCCGTTGCCGACGGTGCCGACGATCAGGTGCGGTAGGGTGACGGCGAAGTACAAGCCGTCTTCGCGGTCCTCGGCCCACACGAATCCTTGGGAGCCCTCGACAATATTTGCCGCATCCTGTCCGGTGGCTAAGTAGAACGCTAAGAGCATATTGGCAAAGTGGGCGTTCGCTGAGCGGATGGCACCGGCCACATTGGAGCCGACATAGTTTTTGGTGACGACCAGTTCGACGACTTTTGCCGCTGTCGTGTGCAGGTTCTGCTCGACGATGCTGTGCGGGATGATCAGCTCGGCGGTGACCTTTTTACCGCGCCCGAGGATGCCGTTGACGGCGGTGGCCTTTTTGTCCGTGCAAAAGTTTCCGGAAATCGAGCCGTAGGACAGTCCGATGTTCCACGACAAGATGGTGGACATGAGCGTATCCGATGCTGCGGTGGCCATATTGTGGCCCGATGCGTCGCCGGTGAGGAATGCGAACCGCACGAACAACAGGTTGCCGACTATTTCGGGATGAATCTCCAGCAGTTGCGCGAACCGTGATCCCGCGGTGACAACCTCGGCGAGCTCATTGAAGCGTGCCTGGATGGTCTCGGCGGCGGCCTGGGCTGCCCCGGCATCGGTGGCGGTAAACAGCACCGAGCGCGTCATGCGTTCGTCGTGGACGGTGGCGGTGATGCCCGAGGTCAGCATGCGCGAGATTTTGGCGCCACGTCCTACAGATGGCCACAGCGGGGTTTCGTAGGTCGCCAGCGGCACATCGATTTCTTCGACCCCGTCGAATGCGGCACCGCTCATCCGCAGCGGTCCGACCCAGCGGGTTGGTACGGCGGTGGTGAAGGTGTCGTTATACGTTGATTTCGAAGGTTCAATCGGTGTTGGATCGATCACGGCATTCCTTTGTACGAGCTGTACTTTACTGTGGACGGGTTGGTCTACCTTGGTCAAATTCTGACACGATCAGCGAACCGTGTGACGTCGATATTTCGCCCGCGGGCCTTTTCGGCGCTAGGACCGGTAATCACCACGTCGGTTGAACCCAGGGCGTGGGCATCGGCTGCTCCCAGGAGCGCGTAGAGCTGGCGGATGCGGGTGGTGAACAGGTTGATGACCTCGGTGACACCTGCGGCCCCATCGGCCATGGCCACTCGCAACATGACCCCGGCAAGTCCGACGGCACTGGCGCCGAGTGCTTGGGCGCGGACCACGTCGAGCGGATTGCGCACACCGCCCGAGGCGACCACGGTGAGATCGGGTTGGGTTGCCAGTTCGCGCACGCCGGCGATGTCGAGCAGACAGTCGATCGCGGTGAGCCCCATGGGTTCCAGCCAGTCGAATCTCGCGTGGGCATCGATGACCGATGACGGGTGGGCGGTGCGATCGTTTTCGATGCGGGCAAAGTTTGTGCCACCGCTGCCGGCGACATCCACGATGCGCACGCCGATGTCATAGAGCTGCTGGACGGTTTTGGCGCTGAGCCCGAAGCCAACCTCTTTGACGATGACCGGTACGTCCAGCCCGGACACGATGTCTTCGATCAGCTCCAGCCAGGCCGAAAAATTCCGAGAGCCCTCGGGCATGACGGTTTCTTGGATGGGGTTCACATGAATTTGTAGGCCATCGGCGTCCAGCAGCTCGACGGCTGCCTTGGCATGGTCCAGGGTGCGTCCGGCGCCCAAATTGGCCCAGACGATGCCATCGGGGTTGTGTTCCCGGATGACGGTGAACGACTCTGCGGTGGCCGGGTCGTCGAGGGCTAGGCCCACGGAGCCCGAGGCCATGGGCACTCCGGTCGCCGCGGCGGCTTTGGCCAGGGCGGTGTTGATGGGTAGTGCGGTGTCGGTGCCACCGGTCATCCCGTTAATGTAGATCGGCGAGGGCATCGTCCAGGGGCCGATCCTCGCGGAGATATCGACGTCGTTGGCGTTCATACCGGCTAGTGCGTGGTGGATGAAGTCGACGTCGTCGAAGGCGTTGGGCGCACCGGTGAGCTGTGCTTGTTGGGCGGCGGCCAACCGGATGTGATCGTCTTTGCGGGATTGTGCCATCGTTACTCCTTTACCCCGACGCCCAGTTGAGTCACGGACAGTGCGAGCGGTTCGATGCCGTGTTGACGCCACGTGGCGTGTATGGCTGCCGGGTCAACCCAGGGTTCGGCCAATACGATACCGCAATCGCCACCACCGGCCCCCGAGGTTTTCGCTGAGACACCGTCGAAGGCTTCGGCGGTTTCGATCAGGCTGGTCAGCGCCGGGGTTTCGACCAGCGTGCCGGTTCCGCGTGCCATGCGGGCCAGCAGGGTGCGTGCGGTACGGATGCCCGCGTGGATGGTCGGAAACTTTTCGTCGGCCAGTGCCTCGAGTAACGCGTTCACGTTCGCCGCGGATGGCCGCAGAAAGGCATCGCCCCAGTTCAGCCCGTCGCCGTTGTTGGTGGCTTGGGAGACCAGGTGATCCGTCGTGGCCGGGCTGCCGGTCCAACCGATGAGTACTTGGACGTCAGCAGGAGTGGGAATGCGACGGGCACGCATGGGAAGCCATGCCGGGCCGGTCAGCGCCTCGGTCACGCTGGCCCGATCGGTCAGGACACGAGCCAGGTTATCGCGGTCCGGGGATTGGTAGTACACCCAGCCACCGAGGGCACCGGCCGCGAGGTCGCCGCCCGAGGATTTCGGAGAAATCTCGATCGAGGCCAGCATGCCCAGTTGTATTTTTTCGATGACGGTCAGCCCGAGGTCATACAGCTCGTTGAAGGCACTGATCACGGCCATCGTGGCGGCTCCGGAAGAGCCCAGCCCATATTTTTCGCCGGTATCTGAGCGCAGCGTCGAACTGAAGTGCAGGTCGGCGGGGATGCGTTTGATGCCGCGTTCAGCGCGCAACGCGTCCATGACCAGCCATGCGGCCAGTGCGTAGTCGGCGCCACACGAGTTGTGTTCGGTTGCGGCCACACCGTGTTCGTGGGCCAGCAGTTCTGCGGTCGGTGGCCCGTCGACCGGTGCAGCCTCAGTGACTGTGACACTCACGTACCGGTCGACGGCGATGAGGATGGCCGGTTGTCCGGGCGTGACGACGGCATATTCTCCGGCCACATAGAGTTTTCCGGGGGCATCGACCCGAAACGGCAGTGGCCTCATGCGCTGTCCACCAGGTGGGCGCCGACTCCGGGGGCGAATGTTGTGATCTCGCCGAAGGGTGCAACCCGTGCGGCCACCGCGGCGGCGTCATCGGGTCGGCAGATGATCACCACGTTGGGTCCGGCGTCCGCGGTCGCATAGGCTTCGAGCCCGTCGTCGCGCATGGCTGCGACTTCGTCGAAAACTTGCCATGAGACCGGCGCCAAGTAGCGGATGGGCGGGTTGGTGGCATTGATGACGGCGTGCATGCGGTGGGCGTGGGTTTCGGTCAGCTCCCCGATGCGCGTGAAGTCTTCGGCAGCACAAGCGGCGATCATCTCGTCAAGTGTGGCCTCGGTGGTGTCAATCCAGGCCTGATAATACGGGCTGGTATCCCGAGTGGCGACCATGCCGTCGCGCGAGGAGACTTTTTTGGCCGTGGCGTTGACGGTCACCGACACCATCGCCATATCCGGGGCCGAGATGGTCTCGGCATAGCTGGTGGCGTCCGAGGTGCCCGCGTGCCACACGGCGAAACGGTCGATCAGCGAGCGCGAGGCCGACCCCGAACCGCGGCGTGCTAATCGGGAGAGATCTTTGGTGGAGAGTTCGAGCCCGTAGGCTGCGGCCGCAGCGGTGGCCAGGGCGGCGAAACCAGAAGCCGATGATGCCATACCGGCGGCCGTTGGGCCCTCATTGGTCGACACCACGTTGGCGTATGCGTCGGCGGTATCGAGTCCCGCCTCGGCGGCCAGACCGCGCACCAGATCCAGGAAGACGGTAGTACGCCCGGTGGCTTTGGCATCGGCGAGCGTGCCGTTGAGTTTAAAGGTATCGGCGTCGGTGGTCAGTGCGACGCTGGTGGTGGTCGCAAACTGATCCAGGGTCATCGACATCGAACCGGCCACCGGAATGATCAGTTCGTCATCGGCTTTGCCCCAGTACTTCACCAGGGCAATATTCGGGTGTGCCCGAGCAACAGCGGCCACTAGAACTCCCCCTTGGGCACCCGTGCGGTGGGGGCCGTCATGAGGTCAAAGTCGTTGGGCGTCAACGTGGTGGTCCAGGTACGGGTAGCGCCCACCGCGGTCATCGCGGCGGCAACATCACCGGCTTGTTCTTGGTCGGGTACGACGGCCAGCACGCAACCGCCGAGGCCGGAACCAGTGAGTTTGGCACCGTAGGCGCCCGCTTCTAGTGCGGCAGCAACCACGGCATCGAGCGCCGGCGATGACACCCCGAGATAGGCCAGCAGCGAGTGAGCCTCGTGCATGGACTGGCCAACGCGTAGTGGATCGCCCAGCCCCAGTGAATAGACGACATCGTCGGTGAGGTTCGCCAGATCTTCGACCACTCGATCCACGACACGAGATTGCACATCGCGCAGCATCGAGACACCATCGACGGCGGCCGCGGTCGAACCCGAGGTACCGGTGTCGGCGATGACGAACGTACACTTGTCGGCCACCTTGACCGTGGTGGGTTTGCCCTGTTGGAAGCGCAGCGGCGTCATCGATTGCACCGCGTGAGCATCCAGACCCGATGAGGTGCCATGGGCCACGTGTTCGGCCTCTTGCACCAAGTCGTGAGTCTGGGCCGCGCTTAACCGCTCCCCCGCTAAATTCGCGACCGCACGGACCACCGCGGCAGATGTGGCCGCAGACGACCCCAGACCGCGCTCAAAAGGGATCGTCGAACGCAAGATGAGCTCGACCCGATCCGCACGCACGTCCAACTGTTCGGCAGAGACTCGTAACGCGGTGAGCACCGGTCCCATGTGCCTCGGGGCCGATGCCAGCGGGCCCGTATAGAGGTCAGAGGTAATATAGCCACGCCGAGAGCGCCGAATCGAAGCGGTCGCCTGCAAATCCAGCAGCGGCAACACAATCGCCGGGGCGCCGTACACCACCGCGTGCTCGCCCAAAAGAATCGCCTTGCCGTGGGCCGAGCCCAAACCGGTTTCCACCGGGCTGCCCGCGACCTTGCCTACGCCGCCACCTACAAATGGGTCGCCCAACCGATCCCGCATCGGGCGCGGCTGGTCAAATCCGGTGTCGATGCGCTGGGACGACGGCCCGGACGCTTCCCCGTGTGGTGCACTGTGTCTCATCGGTATGCTGGAAACCTCAAAGTCAAAACAAATCTGAAGTTTTTATTCTATGCCACCCGAGCCTACGCGCAGAATGTTTAACTAGTTCAGCGAACAATACCGGCTAGAATCACACCACAACTGTTTGCCGTGCCGCGACCGCGGCCCGTAGGAGAACCAACTTTGAGAACGTTTCCCGCCCTCGCTGCCTGTGCCGCTTCAGCCCTGCTGCTGGCGGGATGTGGAACCTTTCAAGACAACACCGGCACCGACAACACCGACGGATCTTCGGGCCAACAAGCCCAGCCGACGGTTGACCCAGATGACGATTTCCAGCCGCTGGCTGTCAATATGGTCGCCCACTCCGGCACGCATTTTCCCAACGGCGTCGACGGGGCCATCTTCGGATGCTCCGATACGCTGGTCTCCGTTTCGACCGTGCCCATTGAGGCGGAAACTCCGGAAGAACACACCGCGGCCGCCATCGAATTTCTGCTGGATGACTCGCAGTACTATCACGGTGATCCAGCCGTCACGAACTCGCTGACCCTGTCCGAAACACTCGAACTCTCCAACATTGAAGTCGACGGCGACGAAGTCAACGTTGGGCTCACCGGCGACGTGGTGATCCGGGGTGAATGTGAGGCCTACCGCATTCAAGCCCAGCTCTACGGCACCGCCGCCTCCACCGCGGGCACTGAAAACGTGAACATCACCGTCAACGGTACCGAACTCGATGACGTGCTGGGCGTAGACCCATTTGATACGTCACAAGTGTTTGCCCGGGACGCCGAGTAATTTCCCAGCACACCACCGGCGCCAAGCACGGGTCGTTGTTGCTCGCCATCCTCGCGATCCTGTTTGTCGCGCTGAACCTGCGCATCCCCACCACCGCGCTGGGACCACTGCTACCCAGCATTCAGGCCGACACCAACAGTGGCGAAACCTTCGTCTCCCTATTGACGACGATCCCGCTGGCACTGACCCTCGTCATCGCACCCTTCGCACCGCGGCTGGCCACCCGGTTCGGCATCCACCGCGTCATCGCTCTGGCACTGGTGGGCATTATTGCCGGCACACTCATCCGCTCGATCCCGGGCACCCCAACACTATTTGCAGGGACCGTCCTGCTCGGGTGTGCCATCGCGCTGGGCACGGTGCTGGGTCCCGCTGCGATCGCCGGTGAACGCCTCGAACGACGCGGCACGCTGACCGGCGTCTACACCATGGCGCTGAGCCTCGGGCCCGCGATGGCACTCGGACTCACAGTTCCCATGATGACGACGACGGGCTCCGATTGGCGACAGACCCTCGCCCTGTGGTCCCTCTGCGGTGTGATTGCCCTGGTCTTATGGATCGCCTATACCCGCTCAGCAAACCGTCATAGCAAAGCCACCGCTCCCACCAGCCTCGTGCCGACACCCAGTATCGATTCAGGGTTAAAGTCGACGCTGAAAGATCTCCGCGTCTGGGCACTGGCAGCATACCTGGGCATCACTTCGCTGACCTTTTACACCACCTCCGCGTGGCTGCCCACCCTGTTCATCATCGATGATCTTCCCGCCGGTGCGGCCGGTGGCTATGCGTCATTACTGAATATCTTGGCCTTGCCCTTTGCCTTATTGACACCGACGGCCATGCGACGCGGTTGGGCACATATTCTGGCGCCGGCATCACCGGTGGTCGCCATCGCCGGGGTTTCCTTACTCTTGACGATGGGATCAGATGGTGCATTACCGGTCGTCATCCTGCTGGGGCTCTCGCAAGGATTGTGCTTGGGAGTCTCGTATGACCAAGTCGTCCAGTACGCAAAATCGCCCGAGCATGCGGCCTCGGTCTCCGCCGTCACCTCGACGATTGGCTTGGCGATCTCTTCGATGGGGCCACTCGCTTTCGGGTTTGGCCTCGAGGTTTCTGGTGCAGTCATCCCCGTCATCGGTCTCGGTGTTGTCTTGGCGTTGCAGGCCATCGTGGGATGGCGCTCGGGCCGCTTCATTCAGGCGTGAGCGTCGACTCTTTTCCTTATGCATAGCAATGCATTTTGTCGTGACTTTCACGCCGCCCCTTAGCCTTGATCCACCGATGCCAGCAGCCAGATCAAGCCACGCGTGAAATGGAAATGCCCCTCCTGAACTGGGAAAATGGTGATGTTCGAAGTCAACATTCCCGGTCAAGAAAGGGGCACCTCTCAGGTGCTATTCAACCACACACCCACGTCGGTGTCTCATTCCTTCGACGATGGGAATCTCACCGCGACCACCGGGCTGGTCCCGATCATGGGCCTGGCCCAAAAGGCTGGCCTGCCCGAACTCGCCGACGACCGTCTGACCGTGACCACTACCGGCGCTGACAAGGGAGCGAACCCGGCACCGAAACTGGCCACCCTGGTCGCGGGAATGGCCGCCGGGGCCGACTCGATCGATGACATGAACATCCTCCGCCACGGCGGCATGAAACACCTCTTCGACCGCGTCTACGCCCCTTCGACGCTGGGGTCGTTCCTCCGCTCGTTCGCCTTCGGCCACGTCAGGCAACTCGATGCGATCTCTTCGCGCTTCCTGACCAACCTCAACGCGCACACACCACTGCTGCCAACCAGCGAAGACACCAGACAATCGGCGATGATTTTCGTCGACATCGACGACACTGTCATCGATGTCCACTCCGCGTCGAAGCAGGGAGCCGGGTTCGGCTACCAAGGCAGCCGCGGACTCAACGCACTGTTCGCAACCGCGTCGACTGGCGACTCCGGCCAGATCATCGTCGGCCAGCGCCTGCGCAAAGGCTCAACGTCGTCAGCGCGGGGTGCTGACAAGTTCGTCTCCGATGCCGTGGCAACGACGGCCCGAATCGGCTCCGGTGCCCCGGTGCTGGTGCGTGCTGATTCGGCATACTATTCCTCATCCGTGGCCAAGGCCGCTCGGGACGCCGGGGCTGATGTGTCGATCACGGTGCGCATGGACACAAGGATCAAGGCAGCGATCGCAGCGATCAGCGACGACGCATGGACGGGCATCGAATACCCCGAAGCGATCTATGACGAGGACTCCGGGGCCTGGATCAGCAAGGCTGAAGTCGCTGAGGTCCCGTTCACCGCGTTCACCTCGAAGAAGAATGCGCTGCAGGCTACGGGGCGTTTGGTGGTCCGCCGCATCCCGGAGCTCAATGAGGCCAAACGGACTGCCGGGCAGGACCCATTGTTCGATCTGTTCCGGCATCACGCGTTTTTCACCACCGTCGACCGGGACCGTTTCGACACCGTCATCGCTGATCAAATCCATCGCAGACACGCGATCATCGAGCAGATCAATGCGGAGCTGAAGAATGGTGCTCTGGCGCATATGCCCTCCGGGGTGTTCGACGCCAATGCCGCCTGGGTCGCGATCGCAGCGATCACTCACAACCTGTTGCGGGCTGCTGCCGGACTCCTTGGTGGGCGGATGAGCAAAGTGCGCGCCCAAACATTGCGGACCCGGATCATCGGTGTCCCGGCGCGGATCGCTCACCGGGCCAGGAAGCTAATTCTGCACCTACCCAGGGCGTGGCCGTGGGCGCAGGAATTCTCACGACTCTGGCAAGCAGCGCTGAGTCCACCAAGGACAGTATTGTCCTGACAGATTCGCTCTTGTTCGAGCACGACGCCGCAGGGTCTGGAGGAGACCTTGGGAAACATTTGTGGAAGAGACCGGTGAGAGACCGGGACACTACTTCCTGCCCACTCATCGCGATCGCACTCGAATCCAGCCGAGCCCCGCGCCCTCAAGCAGATCGGTGGATCAAGGCTTAGCACAGTAGACGAATACGCAGGTCACGGTTCATACCTGGCCCACGAGCTCTCTCAGAAGAGACCGGCTGTTTCGACCAATGAACTATCGCAAGGTTCGATCTTGTCATTTAACATTGGTCCTATTCGGTTATGTGTCAGGTATTCTCAATGTCGAGTCGCAGGGTAAGGATATCAAGAATCTATGACGATGGACTGGTCGTTCGAGGCTAAGTCACTCTGGGCAAAGACGGGTGAAGAGGAGTCATGGCTCAATTTGCCACGACACATGATGGACTCCGCCGCCGTGGGCGAGGTCTTATGGACAGACTGGTTGGCTCCGGGCCTGCGAAAGCGTCTCGAACACAATCTCAATTTGCAGGGGGACGGCGTACCATTCGCGAGCTGGCTGACCGGTGTACACGATGTCGGAAAGTGCACACCGATGTTTCAGGGGCAGTTGCGCCAACGCATCGGTCTAGAACGGCACATCCACCGAGTACTTGATGCGGGTTTGCCACTACGTGACACCACAACACATGACTGGTACCCACACTCGACGGGAAGCGAAATCATCATTCAACGGTGGTTGGCCGAGCATCTCGATAATGTTTCTCGTCGGTACACCAACCATTTGGCTGCGATCGCCGGCGCACACCACGGTCTGCCCAGTGGCCCTGGGTTCGATCGCGCGTGCAAAGCAGAATTTCAGCAGATGGATCCGGTGTGGCGCACAGTACAGGATGAGCTCATGGAACGACTCATCGAATACTCCGCCAGCTACGAGGTGTTACCCCGAGTGCTTCGGCAACGGATCTCGCGCACCGATCAGATGGTGCTGACCGGGCTGGTCATTATGGCCGATTGGTTGGCTTCGAATCAGGACTATTTTCCCTTGTCGGTGGCCGATGCTGAATCGTCACGGCACCGGGCGGAACATGCCCTGAGGCAACTGGCGTTAACCATGCCGCTAGAATGGCCCGATCTGCCTGACAGTGCACACGAAGTCTTCGCTAAACGGTTTCACTGGCCAACGGGTCGCACTGCCCGACCTGCTCAGGCAGAAACCCTCCGCACGGCACATGAACTCAACGGCCCAGGGCTCATCTGCCTCGAAGCGCCGATGGGTGCTGGCAAAACCGAGGCCGCACTGGCTGCGGCCGAAGTCATGGCCAGTCAGACCGGACGGGGCGGGGTCATGTTCGCAGCACCAACGATGGCAACATCGGACGCACTGCTGAGTCGCGTCAAGGGTTGGGCCGACTCCATCGTCACCACCGACAGCGGCCAGGTGACATCGCTATTTTTGGGGCACTCTAAACAGGGCCTCAACGAAGAGATGCAGCAACTGCGGCGTGCAGCATCGGGCATTCAGAACATTGATGAAGACGACGCCACGAAGGCCGGGGAAGTCGTCGCACACCAGTGGCTATCCGGCAGAAAACTGGGCATGCTAGCCAATATCGTCGTCGGAACGGTGGACCAGGTCCTCTTCCTAGCACTACAAGCCAAACACGCGATGCTGCGACACCTCGGACTAGCTGGCAAGGTCGTCGTCATCGACGAAGTGCACGCCTACGACACCTATATGAACGCCTATTTGGCGCGCGCGTTGGAATGGCTGGGCGCCTACGGCGTACCGATTGTGCTGCTCTCGGCAACGCTCCCCCATACAACGAAGGCCCGACTCATCGCGGCCTACGCCAGCGGCCTGCAACGCGCGAACGTTTCCGCCGACGAGATCGACGCCAGCGGGACGAATTACCCGGTGATCACCGCCGCCGATCGCCACGGTGTTCGCACCATCACCACCGAAGCCCCGCCGACCCAGTATCACGCATCCATGAATCTGCTGGACGACGATCTGGAATCGTTGGCGGAGATTATGCACCGGGTGCGCGACGAGGGCGGGGCGCTACTAGTGCTATGTAATACGGTCGGACGGGCACAAGAAGCCTACGCGTTGGCCCAAGACATCGTAGGTGACGACAGTAGGCTGTTGCACTCCCGGTTCATTGCCATTGATCGAGTGGACCTCGAACGTGAACTCGTCGCCGAACTGGGACCACCGAGTGAAGATGTCGTGCGACCACACCGACGGATCGTCGTCGCCACGCAGGTCATCGAACAGTCGCTTGACCTCGATTTCGACGCGATCATCACCGATATTGCGCCGATGGATTTGGTACTGCAACGGCTCGGTCGCGTCCACCGACACCAACGACCAGCCTCCGACCGCCCCGCCTGGGCCGAGCAACCACAGCTGTGGATTCGTGGCATCGAAGACCCCGGGTCAGACACGACACCGCCCGAGTTTGGGTATGCGCAGGAGCTCATCTACGCCCGAGCGATCCTCTTGAAAACATGGGCCATGCTGCGCCAGCGAATGGTCGGCGATGGCATGGAGATTCCGCAGGATATCCCGCAGCTGGTGCATGCTGTCTACGGTGACAAAGCACCCATCCCGGCCGCGTGGAACCAGACGCTGAATGAGGCACAAGCCGAACTCGAGGCGCAGCAGCTCGACGCAGCCAACAGAGCAAAATCCTTCATGTTTCCGCCGCCCCGAAGCTCGCCGACCATGCGTGGCTTATGGAAGGACCAGACCCGGGACGTGGGCCAAAACGAAGTCTCGGAGGCCCAAGGATTCGCCCAAGTACGTGATACTGACCCCACCCTAGAAGTCATCGTCACCCAGCACGCGTCAGGCGGCTACCGCATCCTGCCCTGGCTTGACGAATCTGACACTGTGCTCACTGCCGAATCGAACATCGATGAGCGTCAGGCATACACTTTGGCATCCTGTTCGTTACGGCTGCCGCATTCGTTCAGTTATCCCGAAGTCTTCGACCAAGCACTCGACGAGCTGGAAGAACATACCGACGCCGGATGGCATCACTCGTACGTGCTCAAGGGGCAGTTGCAACTCATGGTTGACGAGGACCTCAGATGCGTACTGGCGGGTAAAGCACTGCGCTATGACCGAACGCTTGGCCTGATAGAAGAAATCGCAGACGAACCAAAGGAACACGATTGACCGCAACAGAATCATTCCAGCAGCCCAGTTTCAACCTGATTGACTCCCCGTGGGTCCTCTGCACAGATACCCACGGGGACACCCGCAAACTCAGCCTCGTTGAAGTGTTCCAGCAAGCCGACGACATCGTGCGACTAGCCGGTGAGTCTGCGACGCAAGACATGGCGGTGTTTCGCACCCTGCTCGTCATCTTCTGGCGCGCCAACCATACCGCCGGCCAGCTCAACAGTGGGGACGCCGAAGACATAGCAGATTGGTGGTTGGAACGCTTCTGGGGTGAAACAGACATCGCCAGAGACATCATGGAGTATTTCAGCGCGTTCCGCGAGCGCTTCGATTTGCTCCACCCAATCACCCCATTCATGCAAGTCTCCGACCTTGCAACCCCAAAAGATACCTCAGACGGGTTGGAAAAACTTATCCCCGACTCGGAGAATGACTACTTCAGCATGCGAGCCGGATCGGGACTACAGGCCATCGATTTTGATGAAGCCGCACGGTGGCTGCTGCACCAGCACTCATGGAACTACGCGGGTATCAAACCCGGAGTGATTGGCGACGAACGGGTCAAAAGCGGTAAAAGTTTCAGCATCGGCACCGGCTGGAGCGGGCGATCCGGCGGCATCATCTTGCACGGACGAAACCTCAGAGAATCGCTGTTACTCAACACAAACCCGCAGAGAGTTTTCGGTGAGGATCACGAGTATGATCTGCCCGCATGGGAACGACCCCAAGGTGTTCCCGGTACCCACGGACGAGAGCACTCCACGGGCCCGTGTGATCTGTTGACCTGGCAGGTGCGACGCGTCCGGCTGTTCGTGGAAGACGACAAAGTCGTGGGCATACTGGCAACCAACGGGGACAAATTGGATTTGAAGAATCACTTCAACGACCCCATGACGGCCTACCGGTACAGTAAACCGCAGTCGAAGAAAAACAACATCGTGCACATGCCCAAAGCACACAGTGCGACGCGGACGATGTGGCGCGGAATTGAACCACTATTGACCCGCGAAGGTGTAGTCGAAGGACCTGCGGAAACGCGCGACCATCAGCCAGCTACCCTCGACTGGCTGCGTGAAGTCCAGAGCATCGATCAAGACGCATTGCAAGATACCGTCATCGGGGTCGAGCTCATCGGCCAAGAATATGGTTCCAATGACTCGGTCTACGTCTCGACCATCCACGAAGAAATCCCGATGCGTCTCGTCCTATTGGCCGATAAAGACGAGACTGCCGCGCATCTGCTCGTCACAGCAGCCGACGCCACGATGCAGGCTGCCATCAATGTCGGCCAGTTCGCCGGTAACCTCTCGGTCGCGGCAGGCGGAGATTACGTTTTCAGCTCTGACGCGACCGATGCAGTCTTACACCAACTCAATGACCCGTTTAAGCGCTGGTTGACAGGCTACGAGCCGTCCAAAGATCTAGTGGCCCTCAGACGGGCTTGGTTTGACTTCGCGAAACAGACAATCATCCGCTATGCCCAAGGACTCATTCGAGGTGCCGGCCCGGGGGCCATCATTGGACGCGAGCACGATGATCGCTATATTTCTGCGGCAACCGCATGGAACATGCTCATCAGACAGCTCGATAAACGTCTACCGACCCGCACGTCTCATCAGGAATCTGCAGACCAACCCGCTACCGGAAAGGCCCACGCATGACGTCTACATCACAACCATCAACCAAAATTAGCGATCCGCAAGAGTCCGAAGCATCCCTCTATCGAGCCATCACATCGGCTGTGTATAAGATTGCTTCGTCGCTGTCGAGCAACCGCTCCGAATCGATGGCTTATGTGAGGACAGCGTTGAGTCGATTGCGACGTGCAGCAGGAGCACAGCCCGGGGACGATCCCATGACCTGGGTGTTTGTGATGGAAGAGCTGTTGACCAATCTGCCGGAACACGAAATCGGACGCGGCGACGAACCGTCGACCGGTGAATGGGCTGCATTTACCGCCATGACGATGTTTGCCCTCCATCAGCAATCGCACAAGACCAGCATGCATCAACAACACCGCAGTATCGGGCATGCCGTGGGAGAGCTGCGATGGCGTTCCGGCAGCGAGTCCATAAAAGCTCGGTTCGACGCGTTGCAAACCGCCCCGACGCCCAAAGCTCTGCAATACCATTTACGCTCGATCATCAGCCTGCTGAATTCTTATCAGATTCCGCTCGACTACGGCCTGTTGGGCCAAGATCTCAAGAAGCTCCGCAACCCGAAACTACGGCCCGGTGTCATAGTGCGCTGGGGGCGCGACTACGTTCGCGCCCGTTACCCTAAAGCCAACTAATTGCATCCATCTCATCATTTCTACACAACCCTTGAGGAGTATCATGACCACCTATCTCGATATCCACGTGCTGCAAACTCTGCCACCAAACAACATCAACCGGGATGACACCGGAGCACCAAAATCCGCAACTTTCGGCGGCGTCCCACGCCAACGCGTGTCCTCGCAAGCATGGAAACGGGCCATCCGCAAGGACTTCGACAATTACCTGGACCCTACAAAGCGCGGCTTCCGCACCAAAAAAGTTGTCGAAAAAATCATGGGTCGCATCCAAGAGCTGCGCGCAGAACAAAGCAGCTCAGAGAACTTTACGGATGACGAGCTCGACACCATGAGCGACACGGTCGTCGAAATCCTCAAGAAGGCCGGTATCTCGACTGAGAAACAGCCCAAATCAAAATCGGCCACCGAAGACGAAGAGACCACCGACTACCCGGAAACCAGCTACCTGCTGTTTTTGAGTGACCAACAAATCACCAACGTCGCATCCCGGATCCTGGCAGATACTGACGAAAATTGGACGAAGAAGACGGCCTCAGAGTTGCTGAATGTACAACACTCTGTCGACATCGCGATGTTCGGTCGCATGGTGGCCGAAGCGGCCGACTACAACGTTGATGCAGCGGTGCAAGTGGCCCACGCCATCGGCGTCAGCGCGTCCGAACCGGAATTTGATTATTTCACCGCGGTCGATGATTTCGTCGAAGCATCAGAAGAGACCGGCGCGGGCATGATCGGCACCGTCCAGATGACGTCGTCGACGTTGTACCGCTTCGCCACGGTAAACATGAAGGGTCTGGAGAAAAACTTAGGAGACCGCGAGGTCACGTTGGAAGCCGCAGTGGCATTCGTCAAAGCCTTCCTGACCTCCCTACCATCGGGTAAACAGAATACGTTTGCCAATAACACCCTGCCAGAAGCCGTGCTCATTCGTGTGCGCACCGACCGCTCCATCTCTCTAGTCAACGCGTTCGAGGACCCGGTGCCCCTCGAAATCGAAGGCGGCCGACGGCTCGAGGCCGCCCGCAAGCTCGTGGCCGAGGCCCGCTCGATCGATGACATGTACGACATGTCACCCGAAGGGTCGTGGTTCATGAGCACCAGCGATCTGGCAGACACATTCCAAGATATTGGCCAACACGTCAATCAGACCGAATTGTTAGCGCAGCTCAAAGACCAGCTGGAGCAGCTGGTATGACTCAGTCGCTCCTATTAAAGCTCAAAGCCCCACTCCAAGCCTGGGGTGCCGACTCACGCTACCGATACCGCCAAACACACCACGTTCCCACGAAATCCGGAATCCTGGGGCTGATCAGCGCAGCCGAGGGACGTCGCCGGGTCGATTCGGTCGAAGACCTCATCGACCTAGAATTCGGGGTGCGGGTTGATCAGCAAGGCACGATCCTGCGTGACTACCAAACCGCTATTGACTGGAAGAAACGTGACGCTGGACGCAAGTCTGACCCGATGCTCAGCGAACGCTTCTATCTTGCCGACGCACACTTCCTCGCGGCCATCTCTGGTCCGCAGGCGACGCTCGAAGGAATTCGGGGTGCTCTGCTCTCCCCGACCTTTCCGCTATATCTGGGGCGGAGGTCCTGTCCCGCAGGGCCTGACCTCGTGGCGGGGATTAAAGCTGGCGATGTGGAAACCGTACTACGTACCGAACCGTGGGGAGCAGCACAGTGGTACCGGGCTAAGCGCCCCAAAGTGGTACACCTCCCGATCTACCGCGATGCCCGCCCTGGAGAAATGGTCGAAGAGCGTGTCCGCGATGTTCCCAAGAGCTTCGACCCACGCCGTAGAGACTACGACTGGCGACTCGTTCACGCACCTGACCCCGTCGAAATCGACAATCCGGCAGGAAAGAATCATCTTGAAGACCCGTTCTGGGAAGCAGTGATGAGTGTATGACCGTACTGAGTAGAATATTTATCAATCCCCAAACTCGCCACGGGCGAAAATTGCTGGCCAACCGCCAGGCCATGCACGCAGCTGTGATGGCTTCTTTTCCACCCGATGCGTTAGAGAACACCGACCAGCGCGTGCTCTGGCGGCTCGATAGAGCCCAACACCGCTATACGCTGTATGTGTTGAGCCCACTCCCACCAGATTTCACCCACCTGGTAGAACAAGCCGGGTGGATAGGCCAAACCTGGGACTCAACCGATTACCGACCGTTTCTAGAACAGCTGAAAACTGGACAGCAGTGGGCTTTTCGACTGACTGCCAACCCGGTCAAGGCCCTCCGGGAAGCGGGTAAACGCGGAAAAGTGGTCCCACACGTCACACCGCAACAGCAGGTGGCTTGGCTCGACCAACGCGCCGGACGCCTGGGCTTTCGCATACTTCCGACTCCCGGATTTGAAGATCAACTCGATGCGACGGTCACGGAAGGCCGCAACCACCGCTTCGGACGTAACGATCGCAACAACACAGGCAAACGCAACCGCGTGGCCTTACGCATCGTCCAGTTTGATGGTCGCTTGGAAATCACAGACGCCGCACAATTCCAACACGGACTGCTCGCTGGTATCGGACGAGCCAAAGCCTATGGTTGTGGGCTCCTGACGCTGAGGCGGTGACGACATGAGTATCAGCGCGCATCGGCCCGAAGCTTCGGAACTCACCCGCACCTCAGATCGCCTATCGTTCGTATACGTCGAACGATGCACCGTACATCGCGATGACAATGCCCTGACAGCCACGACCAAAGACGGCGTGCTCCACATCCCTTCGGCAACCATCGGTTGCCTGCTCCTTGGTCCCGGGACGAGCATTACGTATGCAGCCATGGCTCTACTGGGCGATTTTGGTGTCTCCGTGGTGTGGGTTGGCGAAAACGGTGTCCGCTACTATGCCCACGGTCGTTCCTTAGCGAGATCATCAAGACTACTGATCTCCCAAGCGCAGCTGGTGTCCAACACCCGGAGCCGGTTAGATGTCGCCCGGAAAATGTACGCCATGCGTTTCCCCGGCGAGGACGTTGCAAAACTCACGATGCAACAGCTGCGTGGCCGGGAGGGCGCACGCGTGCGCCGACTGTATCGCGAAGCGTCGAAGTCATCTGGAGTTGAATGGAGCAAACGCGACTACGACCCCGACGATTTTGACTCGTCCGATGACATCAATAAAGCACTCACCGCGGCAAATGCGTCGCTGTACGGTGTCGTGCAATCCGTGATCACCGCACTGGGATGTTCGCCGGGATTGGGCTTTGTACACACCGGTAACGACCGTTCATTCGTCTACGACATCGCCGACTTATACAAGGCAGACATCACAATTCCAGCAGCCTTCGAGGTCGCAGCAACCGGCTCCATGACCATTGGATCCGACGTCAGACGGCTCGTGCGCGACAAGATCGTCGAGCACCGACTGCTCGAACGATGTGCACGCGACGTCACAATGCTGCTGGCTGCTCAAGAGGACGAACCCGTGGAAGAGTGGATCCAAGACGACATCGTCTCACTCTGGAGCGGACCATCTGGTGAAGACGTACCATCCGGGACGGGTTACGGTGATGACTATTGATGGTACTTGTCCTCACCGCAGCACCGGCCGGGCTCCGAGGGGAGCTCACAAAATGGTTGATGGAGATCAACCCGGGAGTATTCGTTGGAAACCCCAGCCGGAGAATTCGTGATGACCTCTGGGAGCGCACCAAAGAATCTATCCAAGAAGGCCGAGCCGTTCTTGTATATTCCTCCAACGGTGAGCAACGACTAAAATTCGATGTACACCGACACCCGTGGCAGCCGGTCGACCTGGAGGGGCTGACACTCATCCAACGACCACTGTCCGGAGATCAGAAATCAACCCGTCGGACAGGATGGAGCAAAGCCCGTGCACAACGCCGCGCACGCCGACCTTCGTGGCGGTCACAGTTTGACTAAAGCCATGCTGTTAGTCTCGTACCCGGGCTAAACGAGCAAGTCAGAAGGTATTCGCCCCGCGCTCGCGGGGATGAGCCCGGTCTCAGCGACTACCTGACGAATTTTCTGTGGATTCGCCCCGCGCTCGCGGGGATGAGCCCTTATACGACATTGGTAGCCTTTCTTTTGGGCAATTCGCCCCGCGCTCGCGGGGATGAGCCCCGTATTCGGCCATGCTGCGACCGAGTTTCACAATTCGCCCCGCGCTCGCGGGGATGAGCCCCAGCGACCAGGTGGGCCGACTGATTATAGCGAATTCGCCCCGCGCTCGCGGGGATGAGCCCAGAATGAGTAATAACAGTCTACAACTATTCGAATTCGCCCCGCGCTCGCGGGGATGAGCCTCTGACCTGACTTGCACAAGTGAGTGATGATTTTGGCTTTGGATGGGTTGTTTCGCCTTGTCAGCAGGTTTTAGGTTGCTGTTTTGGGGCACTAACGGGACCGATATGATGGGTGCATGAGCCCTTTTTTGCGTAAGGTGACCACGGCCTCTGGTGCTACCGCGGTTCAGATTGTGTCCAAGATTCGTGGGCAGCGCAAGATCCTTGAGCATCTGGGGTCAGCACATTCGGAACAAGAAATCGCAGCCCTGGTCGCGGTAGGCCATCAAAAAATTGAAGCCGCCAGTGGCACTCAGCAGCTCTTGGATTTGGGGCTTGAGACCTCGGAAGTTGCGGTGTCGGTGGAGGCGAAAAAGAAGGTCACCGGTTCGGCTTCCCAGTTGCTGGTCGATGCGATTCGGGCCTGTTATGACCAGTTAGGGTTGAGCGATCAGGTCGCGGATGAAGCGTTTTTTCAAATGGTACTAGCTCGGTTGGTGGAGCCGACTTCCAAGCGCGATAGTCTGCGGGTGTTGACTGAACTCGGGGTGAATACGGTGCACCGTAATACGTTTTTCAATGCACTCAAACGCGCTCAAGACCGTGATTATCGGGGCAAAATTGGTCAAGCCTGCTTTGACTACAGCCTGCACACCACCGGGATGAGCCTGTTGCTTTACGATGTCACGACCTTATATTTTGAGGCCGAACACGAAGACGAATACCGCAAAATAGGCTATTCAAAAGAGCGCCGTGTAGATCCACAAATTGTGGTTGGTCTGCTCGTCGACCGGGCGGGGTTCCCTCTTGACGTTCATAGTTTTGAAGGCAATACCGCCGAAACCCATACGATCCTGCCAGTGCTGGAAGCGTTTCAACAACGCCACCAGGTCGCCGATATGGTCGTGGTGGCTGATGCCGGGATGCTCTCGGAGAAAAATCTGCAAGCTATTGATGAAGCGAATCTGCGGTTTATTGTTGGTTCGAAACAGACCAAAGCGCCCAAAGATTTAGCCAAGCAGTTCCACTTCCACCCGACCAACGACACCGTTGATGGGACCCTCGTGGACACGGTGACCACCCGGGGTCGCTACCAACCCGACCCCAAGCGTTTCGAAACGAAGCAAGAACCGGTCTGGGATCCAGCAACGCACCCGGATCACCGAACACGGTATTGGCGGGCAGTATGGCAATACCGGCAAAAACGTGCCACCCGCGACCTGGTCACCTTAGAAAAACAACGCGAAAAAGCACTTCGCATCGTTGCAGGACAACAGGCTGTGAAATCGGCGCGGTTTGTTAAAACCAAAGGCACCACACGCGTCTTTGACCAGACCACCTTTACCCGGGCCGCCAACTTAGTGGGGTGGAAAGGCTACGTCACCAACCTCGAAGCCAACATCATGGATGGTGCAGAAATCGTGGCCTCGTATCACCAGTTATGGCACGTCGAACAATCGTTTCGAATGTCCAAAACCGATTTGCGAGCCAGACCAATGTTCCACCACACTCGCCAAGCCATCGAAGCACACCTCACTGTAGTCTTCACCGCGTTAGCCGTCGCACGATACATGCAAACCAAAACCGGGGTCTCTCTGAAGCAGATCATCACTACGCTGAAACCCTTACAAGAATTCACCGGCCAACTCGGCGACCACGAAATCACTTTCCCACCAGAAATCCCAGACCAAGCTCAGCACATTCTGGACCGGCTCCATCCAGAAACCTAAAACGGGGCACTAAAATTGTGCAAGTCAGGAGCCCCAGCGACCAGGTGGGCCGACTGATTATAGCGAATTCGCCCCGCGCTCGCGGGGATGAGCCCAGAATGAGTAATAACAGTCTACAACTATTCGAATTCGCCCCGCGCTCGCGGGGATGAGCCTCTGACCTCGGCTGATTTCTAGGCCGCGTTCTGATTCGCCCCGCGCTCGCGGGGATGAGCCCTCAAATTAGACGCCCACCAAGACGAATGCAGAATTCGCCCCGCGCTCGCGGGGATGAGCCCGGAATGAAAATTGCATTTTTTCGGGTGTGGTGATTCGCCCCGCGCTCGCGGGGATGAGCCCGGTGTGTTGAACACTGCCTGATTGAATTCATCATTCGCCCCGCGCTCGCGGGGATGAGCCCCCATACAGGTGCACGCACTGCGCTTACTGGCAATTCGCCCCGCGCTCGCGGGGATGAGCCCTTGACACGATGCGCGCAGACTTAGACCGGGTAATTCGCCCCGCGCTCGCGGGGATGAGCCCGTCTGGTAATACGCTTGCGACGTTCGTTTCTGATTCGCCCCGCGCTCGCGGGGATGAGCCCGAGACAATCACGATAAAATGAGTGACCAGTTAATTCGCCCCGCGCTCGCGGGGATGAGCCCCTCCACACTGTACTCATCCACGGTGATACCGGATTCGCCCCGCGCTCGCGGGGATGAGCCCGCGTTTATTGGTGTCAGGTTAACTTATACCGTATTCGCCCCGCGCTCGCGGGGATGAGCCCCGAAACAACCCAAAGAATTCGACTGGAAACCGATTCGCCCCGCGCTCGCGGGGATGAGCCCCCAACAAAACCGTGATGACACACAACAATTCCATTCGCCCCGCGCTCGCGGGGATGAGCCCGTGACCGTGATGACAACGCGGGTTCATGTGGTATTCGCCCCGCGCTCGCGGGGATGAGCCCCCATATAGGTTGCAGGTGATGTCACATTTCACATTCGCCCCGCGCTCGCGGGGATGAGCCCTCACAGAAAGAGGCCGACACCGGCTTAGCCCTATTCGCCCCGCGCTCGCGGGGATGAGCCCCGGTGCAAGTGGTGTGGCGCTCAAACAGTACGATTCGCCCCGCGCTCGCGGGGATGAGGGCGTCGGCGGTCACACCCATCATAGCAGCCCGCGATTCGCCCCGCGCTCGCGGGGATGAGCCCAGCATCAAGGAAGTTATCACCCTTGTCCCCTAATTCGCCCCGCGCTCGCGGGGATGAGCCCATCACGGGCCAAGGGTTCGGCGGAGTATTGGCATTCGCCCCGCGCTCGCGGGGATGAGCCCCTCGAGGCCTGACTCATAACGAATACGGTCAAATTCGCCCCGCGCTCGCGGGGATGAGCCCGTGAGAGGACTACTCAGTGCAACAGCCAATAGATTCGCCCCGCGCTCGCGGGGATGAGCCCGTTAGGGTATCTCATGACCGCATTACTATTGAATTCGCCCCGCGCTCGCGGGGATGAGCCCGCCAATCACCTGCACTCATACACCGATCACTGATTCGCCCCGCGCTCGCGGGGATGAGCCCGCTGGCCTAGTCAATGTTACTTGCGTTAGACAATTCGCCCCGCGCTCGCGGGGATGAGCCCGACCTAAACCTGAATATGAGTCAAGGACTTGGATTCGCCCCGCGCTCGCGGGGATGAGCCCAAATTATCAGACGTATTCCGTCATGTTTATTGATTCGCCCCGCGCTCGCGGGGATGAGCCCTAGCAATCGAATTCCCAGGCGAATACCCGGAGATTCGCCCCGCGCTCGCGGGGATGAGCCCGCGGAATGAGCGACAAGATCGTCATGGCCGTGATTCGCCCCGCGCTCGCGGGGATGAGCCCTGGCATAGCGAGAATGGCGTGTGGGCACAAGGATTCGCCCCGCGCTCGCGGGGATGAGCCCTGTCCCCCAGTCTTTTGAGTCTGGTGGCCTAAATTCGCCCCGCGCTCGCGGGGATGAGCCCCTGGATGGACGAGACCGCACAGGATAAAGCGAATTCGCCCCGCGCTCGCGGGGATGAGCCCATCGACCTGCTGTTCGTCGTCCTGTGGCTCCGATTCGCCCCGCGCTCGCGGGGATGAGCCCGTAGGGGGTCGAAGACAAGAACACGTCGATGCATTCGCCCCGCGCTCGCGGGGATGAGCCCAGCAGCGGATAGGTTCTATGCGATCCCCTTCGATTCGCCCCGCGCTCGCGGGGATGAGCCCCACTGTGCAAGTCGCGGCAGGTACTGCGAACCATTCGCCCCGCGCTCGCGGGGATGAGCCACTCACTGGCCCACCCTGGTTCGGTCCACGCTAGATTCGCCCCGCGCTCGCGGGGATGAGCCCAGTGTGAGCAACGCCGCCGCGCTAAGTACGCCATTCGCCCCGCGCTCGCGGGGATGAGCCCAAGCCCCGGTCGAAGTCACGCCCAAGCCGCTAATTCGCCCCGCGCTCGCGGGGATGAGCCCGACGCTGCGAAGGTGCTGTGTGAAGACGGCGAATTCGCCCCGCGCTCGCGGGGATGAGCCCCCGTAACCCTGAGAGGCCTCACGGGCCGCCCCATTCGCCCCGCGCTCGCGGGGATGAGCCCGATTTCCGAGAAGACGAGTCGACCGGCGCGGGATTCGCCCCGCGCTCGCGGGGATGAGCCCGGATAAGCCCCTTATAAGTCACCCTTACGTTTATTCGCCCCGCGCTCGCGGGGATGAGCCCCCTCTTTGGGTATGCCGCGTGCTCTGCGGTCTATTCGCCCCGCGCTCGCGGGGATGAGCCCTCCGCTTCGCGCTCCGAGCTTTCTAGCCGCTTATTCGCCCCGCGCTCGCGGGGATGAGCCCCGCGCGGAATCGCGTCACATTATCCGCTTCATATTCGCCCCGCGCTCGCGGGGATGAGCCCGGTTTCCGATGCGCAAGTGTATCTGTCGCTTTATTCGCCCCGCGCTCGCGGGGATGAGCCCCGATCCCTGGAAGCTGGTCGAAACCAATCGTCATTCGCCCCGCGCTCGCGGGGATGAGCCCTCATTCAGACGATCGCGCCGTTGATACAGCTCATTCGCCCCGCGCTCGCGGGGATGAGCCCCTGCCTGATCCTAGGGACGTGGAGTATGGGACATTCGCCCCGCGCTCGCGGGGATGAGCCACTGGAACACCAACATTTATGCCGACCAATGGGATTCGCCCCGCGCTCGCGGGGATGAGCCCCCTCGATCTCCTTATTCAAAAAGAAACCATACATTCGCCCCGCGCTCGCGGGGATGAGCCCATGGTGCCCTCAGCCGTGCGCCGGTGACGCAAATTCGCCCCGCGCTCGCGGGGATGAGCCCAACTTTCAAATCTTTTTTATCCACAGTGGACTATTCGCCCCGCGCTCGCGGGGATGAGCCCACTCACTTGGCATCAGCACAGGACAGTATAAGATTCGCCCCGCGCTCGCGGGGATGAGCCCATATGTTGATGGTGTGATCAGTGTGTATGTTGATTCGCCCCGCGCTCGCGGGGATGAGCCCACGGCCCACGCTGGTAGGGTTTCCGACGCCGAATTCGCCCCGCGCTCGCGGGGATGAGCCCATACGCGATGACATGATATAGGGATACAGTGAATTCGCCCCGCGCTCGCGGGGATGAGCCCAGCGACCAAATGCACGTCAACAGTCTTGCAACATTCGCCCCGCGCTCGCGGGGATGAGCCCCTATGACATCACACTCCGAAACGGGTGGGAAAATTCGCCCCGCGCTCGCGGGGATGAGCCAGTACCTCAAAGACCTGGGAATGCTGAAAGACGATTCGCCCCGCGCTCGCGGGGATGAGCCCCGCATGGAGCACATCCTGTATTGGGGTGATCGATTCGCCCCGCGCTCGCGGGGATGAGCCCTGGTGGCATAGCCCGCAAATTCACCTATGAACATTCGCCCCGCGCTCGCGGGGATGAGCCCGTCATGGTCACCCATTGATCGCCGTCTGCTGCATTCGCCCCGCGCTCGCGGGGATGAGCCCATGACCGCATCGACCGTTGAGATATAACCGGCATTCGCCCCGCGCTCGCGGGGATGAGCCCTATCCATTCGGATAGTGTCAAACAACTTTCAAATTCGCCCCGCGCTCGCGGGGATGAGCCACCGTGACGTTGACCGATGAGTTCGGTCAAGCGGATTCGCCCCGCGCTCGCGGGGATGAGCCCTCTTCCAAGAGTTACGGAATCACAGGGTACTGATTCGCCCCGCGCTCGCGGGGATGAGCCCTCATGTATTACTTTCCTTCAGATACGAGTGTGATTCGCCCCGCGCTCGCGGGGATGAGCCCGGGTGGTCAGCCCAAAAGGCTTCTACTAGTAAATTCGCCCCGCGCTCGCGGGGATGAGCCCACATCCTTACCCACAGAAAATTCGTCAGGTAGATTCGCCCCGCGCTCGCGGGGATGAGCCCCTCTAGAGCGGGGGACGATGTAGATGTATTGGATTCGCCCCGCGCTCGCGGGGATGAGCCCCGCCTCGACGAGTTGCAAGATGATCGGCGTCAATTCGCCCCGCGCTCGCGGGGATGAGCCCGATGTTGACACGTTCAACGCGTGGTTGACGGAATTCGCCCCGCGCTCGCGGGGATGAGCCCATACCACCAATGACGCGCGGGTGGCGTATGTGATTCGCCCCGCGCTCGCGGGGATGAGCCCAGTGATTTTGCGGTGCACCTCCATCTGACTATATTCGCCCCGCGCTCGCGGGGATGAGCCCGTGTGCAAGGGTGTTTCGTGTCACATACACACATTCGCCCCGCGCTCGCGGGGATGAGCCCCATCACCCCACCGGTTTCGTCCACGAGTTCAGATTCGCCCCGCGCTCGCGGGGATGAGCCCGTGAAACTGGTCATCTACGACGAATTCGTGATATTCGCCCCGCGCTCGCGGGGATGAGCCCCAGTCCATGATGAATGCACCATCGAATTTCAGATTCGCCCCGCGCTCGCGGGGATGAGCCCTAGAATCGGCCGACGCTTGGCTCGATTCCCTCATTCGCCCCGCGCTCGCGGGGATGAGCCCACACCGCTGCGATTCGACAATTCAATCGGTACATTCGCCCCGCGCTCGCGGGGATGAGCCACCAACCGATTTGGGCCACTATCCTACACACCGATTCGCCCCGCGCTCGCGGGGATGAGCCCTCGGATCGATCATCTCGGAGCTAACTAATGACATTCGCCCCGCGCTCGCGGGGATGAGCCCTGCTACCAACACCGAAAGCCGGGGACGGAGAGATTCGCCCCGCGCTCGCGGGGATGAGCCCGTCACAGCCTCAAAAGCCGCCACACTGCCACCATTCGCCCCGCGCTCGCGGGGATGAGCCCCCTCCGCCCCACACATTGTCTGACGCTGGTTGATTCGCCCCGCGCTCGCGGGGATGAGCCCTGGGACAAGCATCAGCGCATCGACAAGCCCAAATTCGCCCCGCGCTCGCGGGGATGAGCCCATCGAAGACCGACTATTATTCATCGGCCTATGATTCGCCCCGCGCTCGCGGGGATGAGCCCGTCTTTGAGCATGCCGAGAACTTCGACCACTGATTCGCCCCGCGCTCGCGGGGATGAGCCCTGTCAAATGCATGGCTGCATATATCTATGCCGATTCGCCCCGCGCTCGCGGGGATGAGCCCGCGTGCGTGTCCGTTGGTTCCATGTCGCCGTCGATTCGCCCCGCGCTCGCGGGGATGAGCCCACTAGATCGACCCGCACAGGTCCCTCGATACGATTCGCCCCGCGCTCGCGGGGATGAGCCCGCGGCGCTGGCAGCCACACCGGAGCAGTCGGAATTCGCCCCGCGCTCGCGGGGATGAGCCCTCTGCGTGCCACACCGTCTCAGCGTTGAAGTGATTCGCCCCGCGCTCGCGGGGATGAGCCCAACCAATACGAATGCCAGATTTGTCACGCCACATTCGCCCCGCGCTCGCGGGGATGAGCCCAGTCGCTGATACGCACGCTTCGAGATGGACTGATTCGCCCCGCGCTCGCGGGGATGAGCCCCTGCGTCAACAGCGGGATCGACTGGAAAAAGAATTCGCCCCGCGCTCGCGGGGATGAGCCCTGACGACATCAGCAATATTGATGATCTGTTTGATTCGCCCCGCGCTCGCGGGGATGAGCCCGCCAAGACGGACTGTACGCGCCCCAGAAACACATTCGCCCCGCGCTCGCGGGGATGAGCCCCTGATTACGCCCCTGGCATTAGTCAACCGATCATTCGCCCCGCGCTCGCGGGGATGAGCCCAGATCATCAACCAGGCCCTCAATCACCGGCGCATTCGCCCCGCGCTCGCGGGGATGAGCCCTCGTCCAAAAGCTCTTGCTTACTCACGTGTCAATTCGCCCCGCGCTCGCGGGGATGAGCCCGACTAGCTGAGGACTTGGGGTGCACAGAGAAGATTCGCCCCGCGCTCGCGGGGATGAGCCCCAACTCAAAATGCTCGGCAACGGCGTCGTGCCATTCGCCCCGCGCTCGCGGGGATGAGCCTCACTACGTCACGCCGGCTACTATGAGTCAGGGATTCGCCCCGCGCTCGCGGGGATGAGCCCGATTAGCCGAACGTAGAATGCCTGCGTGTTTGATTCGCCCCGCGCTCGCGGGGATGAGCCCCCAAAATGCCGCGCTGCCCTCTGCGTGGTGTGATTCGCCCCGCGCTCGCGGGGATGAGCCCAGAACCCGGTCGAAGTCACGCTTAAGCCGCTAATTCGCCCCGCGCTCGCGGGGATGAGCCCACTGTGACGATCACACCGCAAGACGGCGTGATATTCGCCCCGCGCTCGCGGGGATGAGCCCCACTATGACTGCGGCGGGCAGATCAAAGCAGAATTCGCCCCGCGCTCGCGGGGATGAGCCCGTCTCAGTGAGCGCCCCGTCACGGGCAACAGAATTCGCCCCGCGCTCGCGGGGATGAGCCGTCACACGAATCGACGCGCCCGCTGGTGCATCGATTCGCCCCGCGCTCGCGGGGATGAGCCCCGAGATCAGAGCCCTACTCGATGAAGTACGCGATTCGCCCCGCGCTCGCGGGGATGAGCCCCCACCGCCACACCGCGACGAACACACCCCAACATTCGCCCCGCGCTCGCGGGGATGAGCCCGGCTGGATAGTGATTTTCTGTCGCTTCCCACGATTCGCCCCGCGCTCGCGGGGATGAGCCCAGTTCAACGGGGTTACGCCTTGGTATAGTGACATTCGCCCCGCGCTCGCGGGGATGAGCCCAGTTCAACGGGGTTACGCCTTGGTATAGTGACATTCGCCCCGCGCTCGCGGGGATGAGCCCTGCCCCCGAATACTCGCCAATATACAAGTAAGATTCGCCCCGCGCTCGCGGGGATGAGCCCGGACCTACGGATTCCCGCGAGCCAACAAATGGATTCGCCCCGCGCTCGCGGGGATGAGCCTACCGAGGGCGGTAGCTCTGCAATGATGTCTGATTCGCCCCGCGCTCGCGGGGATGAGCCCCGGGTCTCGACCCGCACGTTCACACCAAAAGAATTCGCCCCGCGCTCGCGGGGATGAGCCCTGATCCAGGCAGGACGATTCCCAGGGGTGCTAATTCGCCCCGCGCTCGCGGGGATGAGTCATCTTTGGCATTCGATTATATCGAGTACGCGTAATTCGCCCCGCGCTCGCGGGGATGAGCCCATGACCAAACGAAAGGAGAGAAAAACATTCAGATTCGCCCCGCGCTCGCGGGGATGAGCCCGGAAGTAACAATGTCTAGACGAGCTCAGCCAAATTCGCCCCGCGCTCGCGGGGATGAGCCAGAATTGTATCGCAACTAATTGAGGCAGCAAAGATTCGCCCCGCGCTCGCGGGGATGAGAGAATGACGAGGTGGAATAATGACTGTATTTAGAGATTCGCCCCGCGCTCGCGGGGATGAGCCCGTCGTCGCACCAGCAGCGAACCCGGCTAGAATATTCGCCCCGCGCTCGCGGGGATGAGCACCGTGTCGACGACAGGTGAATAATGACCCCTAGACGACGAATGAAAATGGACCCCTTTGGCTTTTCATTCAAACTAGGAGGCATGATTAATGTGGAAGATTGGGCAGAGATCCGTCGGCTTCATCGGGCCGAGGGTGTAGCTATCAAAGAAATTGTTCGCAGGTTGGGGATTAGTCGCAATACGGTGCGCCGGGCGTTAGCGTCTGATGCGCCGCCGAAGTACCAGCGCAAACCCCAAGGCTCGATCGTGGATCCGTTTGTGCCGCAGATTCAGCAGTTGCTGGCGGATTCACCACGGATGCCAGCCACGGTGATTGCGGAGCGGATTGGCTGGCACTACTCGATGACGACGTTGAAAGACAAAGTGCGGCAATTGCGGCCGTTGTATACCGGTGTGGATCCTGCAGATCGATTAGTGCATCGGCCTGGTGAAGCTGCTCAGTTGGATTTGTGGTTTCCAGAGCCAAAGATTCCGGTGGGGTTTGGTCAGTCGCGGATGTTGCCGGTGTTGGTGATGACGTTGACGTTCTCTCGATGGCTGGCAGCGGTGATGTTGCCGTCGCGGCAATCTGGTGATCTGTTGGCTGGGATGTGGCAGTTGGTATCTCAGGTTGGTGGGGTCTCCAAGTCATTGATCTGGGATCGAGAAGCCGCCATTGCCCCGCAGGGCAAGCCGTTGCCACCGGTCCAAGGATTTGCCGGCACCGTTGCAACCAAGATGGTCATTGCTCCACGCCGAGACCCGGAATTCAAGGGCATGACGGAACGTAATAACCAGTACTTTGAAACCTCGTTTCTGCCGGGCAGGGACTTCCGATCACCACAGGATTTCAATGCCCAACTAAGCTCCTGGCTGGCTGAACGCGCGAATCAGCGCAAAATCCGGTCGCTGGGTGATCGACCCGTCAACGTGCTGGACCGGGATTTGGCGGCGATGACTGCGTTACCGCCGCATCCACCTGCCACCGGGTTTTCGTGGCAGATCAGATTAGCTCGGGACTATTACATACGCTTTGATACCAATGATTACAGCGTGGATCCCACGATGATTGGCCGATTGGTCCAAGTCACCGCGACCTTGGATCGGGTGATAGCGATCTGCGACGGCACCGTGGTGGCAGACCATGCCCGGTGTTGGGCCAACCAGCAGGTCATCACCGATCCAGGCCACGTCACCACAGCGAAAGCCTTACGGGCTGACTACAACCAGATCCGCCGACGACGCTCTGACCATACGATGCCCGGTGAGGTGGTGTATCGACCGCTGAGCGTCTACGACGAACTCTTTGGACTCACCGCGACTGTTGATGACGCCGGTGACGTTGGCGAGGAGATCGCATGAATGAGCTTACTGCTGAGGAAAATATCGCATCCACGCTAGGCCACCTTGCCAGGGCGTTGAAAACCCCCACGATTGGCCGAGTCTGGCAACATCTGGGTGATACGGCCCGTGAGCAGGGTTGGTCGCATGAACAATATCTCGCCGCGGTGTTGCAACGCCAAGTCGCGGATCGTGAAGCCAACGGCACCGCGCTGCGGATGAACTCTGCGAGGTTTCCAGCACGCAAAACCTTGGAAGATTTCAACTCTGATTATCAACCCAGCCTACGCCGCGACGTGTTGGCTCATCTGGCCACCACCAGCTTCATCCCCACCGCCGACAACGTGATCTTGTTAGGCCCACCCGGGGTCGGCAAAACACATCTGGCCATCGGGTTAGGCATCAAAGCCTGCCAAGCCGGCTATCCCGTACTGTTTGATACCGCAGCAGGCTGGATCAGCAGGCTCACTGACGCCCACCAACACCACGGCGGGTTAGATAAGGAACTCAAACGCCTACGCCGCTACAAGCTGCTCATAATCGATTTATGCCGAGGTGGGGATTATGTCGATAAGTCTGCTGACGGGTGGCTCCGATCGTTGAGAACACTGCCTTTGACGGCTTTTTCTAGCTGAGACGTATCGGCATAATTACGGCTGGGTCATGATGTTTTCTAAGGAACAAAACGTTCCTGATGGGAGAACAGATCATGACTGG
>NZ_BAAGSP010000018.1:0-63855 GCF_054782375.1 Yaniella soli | reverse complement strand
CCACGAAGCCAGACTCCGCTACCGGTGGGACACCCGCACCGTCAAGCCTTACGATTTCCGGTAAGCGCCGATAAGCCCCTATCCGCGCAATCTCTTAATTCGAAAATACAACGATCTGGACGTTTAGAGAAAGCGTTCTCAAGAGTTGTTACTCAAAATCCTTACAGTGTCCTAGCAATTGCATATAGTTCAACTCGGACTGTGGAAAACTCCTGCAAGGAATTACCACTGCACCTACTCTGAACTTAGCAGTTCTGCCATCAGAAGGTGAGAAGTGTTTGGTGCATCCTGCAGGAGGATTGCCCGTTAGGATTACACAGAAGACTCAAACCGGTAGTCTTCGTAAGTCATCTAGGAGTATAAATGAACCCCAAGCCGAAAATCGTTTCCACTTTCACTGGATGTGGTGGCATGGATCTCGGATTCGAGCAAGAGGGCTTTGAGACTATTTGGGCTAATGATTTTGAAGAAATGGCTGTTGAGACTTTCAAACGGAACATTAGTAGCAACACTGTTTTAGGCGATATTACTCAGATAGATCCGTTCACTGACCCAACGATTCCAGAAGCGGATATTGTCATGGGTGGTTTCCCTTGCCAAGATTTCTCTGTGATCTGGAAGCAACCCGGGCTCTCTGGGGAACGCGGGGGACTGTATAAGAATTTTGCTGAATTCGTAACAGCAAAAAAACCAAAAGTATTCGTAGCCGAGAATGTCAAGGGCTTATTGACAGCCAATAAGCGTATGGCTATTAAAACTATAGTTGAGGATCTCCAGTCCATTTCCCCCGGCTATCTAATAAAACCAAGGCTGTATAACTTCGCAGATTACGGGGTTCCACAGTTTCGGGAAAGGGTCCTAATCGTTGGAGTACGAGCGGACACGGGTTTCAATTTTAAACATCCGCGACGGACTCATGGTCCTCATGGAATTTTTCCATACCTGACAGCAGGGCAAGCGCTAGAAAATGTTGAAGACGTTCCGTATAACAATGAGCAATTGAATCAGCGACCAAGAACAAGAGAAATACTGAATCGAATTCCCGAGGGCGGGAACTTTACGGACATACCAAAGGATAGCCCGTTTTATGTGAAAGGTATGATCAGCCACGTGTATCGTCGAATTCACCGGAACGAACCTGCCAAGACAATCATCGCTGCCGGGGGTGGAGGAACATGGGGCTATCACTACCCAGAGCCAAGATCACTCACTAATCGTGAACGTGCTCGTCTCCAGTCTTTCCCGGACTGGTTTGAATTCGTAGGATCTACGACGGAAGTACGACGTCAGATCGGCAACGCAGTTCCGCCCGAGGGCGTCCGACCACTTGCTAGTCGTCTTATGCGAATTTTCACGGGCGACTACACTCCTGTCGACCTCACCCAGGAGATTTCACGTCTAAATTCTATGACCATCGCAGAAAGAGTCAAAGAAGCCAATGAGGAAGTAGACTAATTCGCTTTTGTGGTGAATGGAGATCAGGTTCTGATGATATTGGAACATCATCAGAACCTGCAATCCATTTCTGAAAGTTCAATTAGGCCATCACGCGGTTACTAACTAATCGATGTCGATGCTTCCGCTAATGGATTCGTGTCTTCACAACATCAATTACGCTCAAGTTTCCGAAGAAGCTAGAAACACTGGACCACTGGCATCCGAAGTACTGCCAACAAATGACAGTACTTTGCCCTCAACTTGCCGTACCAACGCTAGCCATCGACTCGCCAGAATTGTCGTTGACCTGGCAATTTAATGTTCGGCACCCAAATCGGGTCATGTGCCCAGGTGGATTTGCCTTTAGCCAGCGCAGTGCTATTCACACCATCAATTCGGTAAAGGATTAGCAGAGGGTGAGTCGTCTCATGCCGACTGATCTTCTGGTCATTAGGCGAGAGTAGGACCCCCGTACCGTGGTTGATTTTTCTATCTGTACGGATAATAACGCGAGCAGTAAGTTGTGGCCGCGTTTCCTCAAAGTTTCCTAGCGCAACCTTGAATGTCGCCAAGTCCAGGTCCTTGACGTCCGTCTTAAAATGGCCGAGCAGCTTGATCATGGCTTGCATATTGAGATGGAAATCGTTGCCGTGTTTGAAGACAAGATCGTTGAGTTTTCTGTCTAGGATATCGAACTTCGGGTTCTTAGGATCGGCAGCGAAATAGTTCACGCCACCGATAAGGTGGTGAACACGTTGCTTGTCGAGCACGTTGGCTCTAGTAGGTGAGACACCATCGTTGAGTACGACGCGCATGTCCTTGATGGGGGTGCCCGATTCAAGTTGATTCTTGATGACCTCGTTGCCCTGATGCACCTCTTGAAACGTCTGACCCAAGGTAGCTGGCATGAATACACGCATAGTTTCTCGATGTCGCTGGTAACCGAACATGCGTGCGTGCTGCCACAAGGTATCGGCTTGTGGACGCTTGGATTCGCGCACGTAGAATACGGTCTGCAAATTCTTAAAGGTCAACCCACGCCCCAGCGAATTGCCACCGACGACTATGTTGTACCCATCGGACCAATCCGATTCCACCGTGGGGTTCTTACTATTGATGATGTATGTATTAAATTCCGAGTGCATAGCCTCGAGCACGCCCAAGACAGTGTCCAACTCAGGCGCGTGGGAGTACGTCTTGGTAAGCTGCTCATGAACTCGCGCCAGGCTATTCTGAATGTTCGCATCGTTGAAATGATCAAACGTATGCTTCAGTTTCGTTTTGACACGGGATTCATAATCATCATGAATCGGCGACATGTGACTGGGGTGGATAAGCATCGTGCATAGGCTTTGTTTCTTGATTTTGAAAATGGCGGCCGTAAGCATGTAAGTATGAAGAGCCTCAAGCAGGTACCGATCTTCATCAGTGTCACTGTCACTGAACAATCGGGTGTACGGGTTAGATGATAGAGAATCGAAGAACTGTGTTCCACCGATGTAGCTGTCACCAGGTTTAAAATGCATCGCACTTTGCACAGACCACTCGCTATCATCGCTCTGCAACAATACAGCCTGTGGTGTCCCTGTCACTTGCATGTATACGCACGCCGTAGCGCATCCACGAATTTCGGTGAGGTGGTTGTTGATAGTCGAGATCTCGTCGGCATTAACCTTTGTATTCAGGCTCGTGGCATCTGCCTCGTCGTCAATAATTAGCACCGGGTTTCCCTCTAGAGCTTTTGTCTCTTTGAATAGTTGAACCCAATTGCCGAGTGTCTTGGTGATTTTTCCCATCACAATGACTGTCTTCTGTGGAACAACCCTGTGTTGGTTGGCGCGGAATTCATTGAGAGAGTCACCCTTGCAGACAAGCACGTTGGAGAATGACTCAAATATCCTAGAATAGGTCTGATCGACCAGACGGGTGTTTGGGGAGGTTAACACGATGACAGTGTCGAAGTTCTGGTCCAGGCATTCGGCTACAACGCCGAGCATGTGAGAGGTTTTACCACTTTGGACATCCCCATAGAGTAACACTTGATGGTTACTCATGTAATCGTAACTATCGAGGACAGTGTGTTGGAATGTCGATACAGTATCGGCGACCTTGTTAATTAGATCGCTGTTACCGTCCAGGCTTTGAGTGTATATGTCAAGGTGTGATAGGTTAATCATAGTCGTACTGTAGTTTCAATTCGATTATTTGTGTTAAGTAGTTTTTTCATTTTTCTGTTGCTGTGTGGTGCTTAGATCAAAAGACCACACACCGTACTCTGGGTGATATTTCATCGTTAGGTGTGAACGTCCGAAGCGATCGATATTGTCCTGAGTCGCTGTCTCCCCATATTCAAGAGCACCAGCATCTATAAGTTTGGACTTCATCCACGTGCCGAATACGGCCAACCGACCCTCACTGCGAAGGTTTTTACCACCGTGGCCACTTGTTTTGCAGGTGAACGACCAACCGTCGTCGGTAACCACGGTGAAAGGCTTGCCTTTTGCTGGGTATCCCTCAACTTCCCACAATTTCTGATCGACGACCAGCTCGCCCTCATACCAATCCCGAGCAAGGAGGCTACCTGATTTTTGGGCTCGTGCACCGTCCCCACCGAGATGGGCATTCAAGCTACTTTTTGCGTTGGCTTTGAGCGGCAAATGAAAAGTGTATTGAGCCGGGCTGGACATGATGGTAATTACATCCGAGGTGGAAATAACTCTGGCTTCCTCAACATGATGCATAGGGGAGCTTGTATCCGGGACGATCGGGACATCAAAATGATCAATAGATGTTCTATGAGGTTCGATGTCCCGTTCGAGATGAGTGAGTAACTCCTCTGGTGCAGGATCAAGAAGAACACCTGTCTCAAAGGTCGCTGTGTAACCAGGAACGATGGCTGAGAGGTTTGCACTGCCGATGTAGGCCCGTGGCATTTCTAGATGAGACGGATCTTCATGGTGAAACAGATAGGTTTTCCCGTGATAGCGCAGCTTAGGTATGACGAAGACGCCACCACGGCCACTGGCTGTTAGCAAAGTATGCAAGGCAAGCGCGTGATGGTGCTGAGCAGGAGTCATGCCGTCACGCGCGTGCATCCCGCAGGTAAGGCTAATAGTGAGCTCGGGGAACTCGTCGACAAGATCAGAGAGATAACGCAACGATTTCTCGCTAACATATCCCACAAAAATATCGATTCGGTATACCTTCGGGATTTCTTGCCTAAATAAAGTACTGAGTGGTCGCTCATCCTGGGGATGAGCTGCATTGAACACTAATTGAACTGCTTGTGACAGGTTGTCTATTATACTTCCTGCTCAGCAAACACTAATCACTACTTATTCGTGAGTACCTACAAGTCAGCATGATGGTTTTAAAAGATTGGCACTGTATGGTCCACAGTTTACATGTCTATGCCCAGTAAGGGATAAGTTACAACGGTAGAGAAAGTGTAAGATACGAAGAGACCTTCTCCGCGGAGAAGGTCTCTTTTTAATGGTGGAGGCAAGGGGACTCGAACCCCTAACCCTCTGCTTGCAAAGCAGATGCGCTACCAATTGCGCCATGCCCCCGAGGACTTATTTGATTGTATCAGTTGCTGATGCCCAAATGTCTTGGGCCTCTTTACGATCTGCAACAATCTTATAAGTTACACCGGCTGCAGTAATCATAGCAAGTCCTAGAAGAACTTTTTTCATGTCTACTCCTTTGCTGGTGTAGTGGGCGTACCAAGACTTGAACTTGGGACCTCATCGTTATCAGCGATGCGCTCTAACCGCCTGAGCTATACGCCCTCATTTCGGTTTGGTCTTTGACCTGAACCGAAATATAATCTTACACGCGATTTTCTAAAAAGCAAAATCGGAAGGTACGTTGCTTAGTCGTCTGTCAGGGTCAGTCCGATTCCACCTACGAGCGACGCACATACGTTGTATAGCAACGCTCCCAGCGATGCCGCAACGGTGATCAAGACCACGTTGAGTACGGCGATAATGGTGGAGAAGGATGCAACTTGTCCCAGGGTGACAAGCTCCTGAATTTGGGTGCCACCGCCCTCGGTTCCAAGAATGGTGCCGAGCAAGGCGTTGATGTCATCGAAGATACCGGTGAGGTCCATGGTGGTCCACAACAAGATCCCGGCGACGACGGTGACGATCCCCAGCCCTACAGACAGGAGGAAAGCGACCTTGAATACTGACCAGGCATCAATCTTGGCAACGACGAGCTTAGCTCGGCGTGCCTTGGCTTTTGGTGCAGGACGAACGAGGCCTTTGGCGGAGCTATTCTTGCTCGCTGGACTGCTGCCACCCTTGGTGGGTTTGGCTGCTTGAGTCTTACTCACTATTCTCCTTCGTCATTTCGGTCAGTATCCGAGGATACCTGATCTTGGACGGTGGATTCCTCTGTCATTTCAGTTTCCTCAGTGTCGTCGCCTTCTTCGGCGTCGTCTTCGAGGTCTTCAATTTCGTAGTTGAGCGTAGCACCTACGATGCAATCTTTCTTACCCGGTGAGGCAAAAATAACGCCCATCGTGTCGCGACCGCGGATCGGAACTTGCTCTACTGCCGAGCGTACGACGTTACCTGATTCCATCACAACTAGCACTTCTGAGTCAGACAGCACGACTTCAGCTCCGACGAGCTCGCCACGTTCTTCCGGCAGATTGGCAACCTTGATGCCGAAGCCGCCGCGGTTTTGGGTGCGGTATTCATCGATGGAAGTGCGCTTGGCGAAACCACCATCGGTGATGGTGAAGACGTACGATTCGTATTCAATGACGCCCATGGTGAGCAGGTCGTCTTCTTGACGGAATTTCATCCCCTTCACACCGGCTGTTGCACGACCCATGGGGCGTAGGGCTTCATCGGTGGCGGTGAAACGCAGTGATTGGCCCTTGCGGGAGATCAGAATAAGGTCTTCGGTGTTGTCGATCAGCTTGGCTGCGACCACTTCATCGCCCTCATTGAGGTTGATGGCAATCAGACCCGCGCTCCGTGGGCTGTCATAGTCTTCCAAACGGGTCTTTTTGACCATGCCCGATTTGGTGGCCAACACAAGGTAAGGCGCATCTTGGTAGGAGTCCAGGGTCAGGACCTGTGCAATGTGCTCATCCGGTTGGAAGGCCAGGACGTTGGCCACGTGTTGTCCGCGCGCATCACGACCGGCGTCTTGGAGTTCGTACCCCTTGATCCGGTAGACACGACCAAAGTTGGTAAAGAACAGCAGCCAGTTATGCGTTGAGGTGGTGAAGAAGTGCTCAACGACATCTTCATCCTTCAGCGCTGCACCGCGTACACCTTTGCCACCCCGGTTTTGGGCGCGGTAGAGATCAACACGGGTGCGTTTCACGTAGCCCGAACGGGTGACGGTGACGACGACTTCCTCTTCTGGGATGAGGTCTTCAACGGACATGTCGCCGTCGTAACCGTAGAGGATCTCCGTACGACGGTCGTCGCCGTGGCGATCGATAATGCCGGCGAGTTCACCGGAGATGACTTCGCGCTGACGCACAGGGGATTCGAGGATCTCGATATATTCGGCGATCTTGGCCTGGAGTTCGTCGTATTCTTCCTGAATATTCTGACGTTCCAGTGCGGCCAACTGGCGCAACTGCATGAGCAGGATGGCGCGTGCTTGATCATCGTCGATGTTCAGCAGGTTTTTGATTTCTTCACGAGCGACTTCTGCCGAGGCCGATGCACGAATGGTCGAGATAACCTCATCGAGCATGTCCAGGGCCTTCAACAGACCCTGCAGGATGTGCGCGCGCTCTTCGGCCTTGCGTTTGCGGTAGGCGGTACGGCGAACAATGACTTCGACCTGGTGTTTGACCCAGTAGTGCACGAACCCGTCGAGTGACAGGGTGCGCGGTACACCGTCCACCAGCGCCAGCATGTTGGCCGAGAAGTTCTCCTGCAGGGCGGTGTGTTTATACAGGTTGTTCAGCACAACCTTGGGCACGGCGTCGCGCTTGAGAATGATGATCAGACGCTGACCGGTACGACCAGAGGTTTCGTCGCGCACATCGGCGATGCCAGAAAGTTTGCCTTCGTTGATGAGTTCGGCGATGCGGCGGGCCAGGTTATCCGGGTTGGCCATGTATGGCAGTTCGGTGACGACCAGTGCCGTACGGTTCTGAACTTCTTCAACATTGACGACTGCGCGCATGGTGATCGAGCCACGGCCGGTGCGGTATGCCTGTTCGATGCCCGAGTGCCCCAGGATTTGGGCGCCGGATGGGAAGTCTGGGCCCTTGATGCGTTTCAGCAGGGCTTCGAGCAGTTCTTCGCGGCTGGCTTCTGGGTTGTCCAGGTACCACTGCACACCGTCGGCGACTTCGCGCAGGTTGTGCGGTGGGATCTGGGTGGCCATACCCACGGCAATACCGGTGGAACCGTTGACCAGTAGGTTGGGGTAGCGGGACGGCAGCACGGTGGGTTCTTGCTGCTTGCCGTCGTAGTTGTCCTGGAAGTCGACGGTGTCTTCGTCGATGTCGCGGACCATTTCCATGGCCAATGGCGCCATTTTGGTTTCGGTATAACGCTGAGCGGCAGCACCGTCGTTCCCGGGGGAACCGAAGTTTCCTTGACCCAAGGCGAGCGGGTAACGCATGACCCAGTCTTGGACGAGGCGCACCAGGGTGTCGTAGATGGCGGAGTCGCCGTGTGGGTGGTAGTTACCCATGACTTCACCGACGACGCGCGCTGATTTGTTAAAGGAGCGCTCTGGTCGGTAGCCACCGTCGAACATCGCGTAGATGACGCGGCGGTGGACTGGTTTCAGGCCGTCTCGCACGTCGGGCAGGGCACGTCCCACGATAACGGCCATGGCGTAGTCGAGGTAGGACCGTTTCATTTCGGTCTGTAGATCGATTTGGTCTACGCCGGACCGTTCTGGCTGGTCGGTGGTGGGTGTTTGCTCGTCACTCACGGGGTTGTCATCTCCGAGTCGTCGTCGAAAAGTATGTTAAGCGGTGTGGCTGGGGCCTAGATGTCGAGGAATCGAACGTCTTTCGCGTTTTCTTGGATGAAGTTGCGGCGTGATTCCACGTCTTCGCCCATCAGCATGGAAAAGACCTGGTCTGCTGCTGCGGCATCGTCCATGGTGACTTGCAGCAGGGTCCGCTGGTCGGGGTCCATGGTGGTTTCCCACAGTTCCTGGTAGTCCATTTCGCCCAGGCCCTTATAGCGCTGAATGGCGTTGTCTTTTGGCAGGCGCCAGCCTTTTTCTTCACCGCGGGCCAGGGCTGCGTCGCGCTGTTCGTCGGTGAAGACGTGCTCGTCGGCTTGGTTGGACCATTTGATCTTGTACAGCGGTGGCTGTGCCAGGTAGACGTAGCCGTGTTCGATGAGCGGGCGCATATAACGGAATAGCAGGGTCAGCAGCAAGGTTGTGATGTGCTGGCCGTCCACGTCGGCGTCCGACATCAATACGATGCGGTGGTAGCGGGCCTTTTCGATGTCGAATTCTTCGCCGATGCCGGTACCGAATGCCGTGATCATGGCTTGGACTTCTGCGTTGCCTAGTGCGCGATCGAGACGTGCGCGCTCGACGTTGAGGATCTTGCCACGCAACGGCAGGATGGCCTGGGTTTTTGGGTCACGGCCCTGTTTGGCTGAACCACCGGCCGAGTCACCCTCCACGATGTAAATTTCGGATGATTCGGGATCTTTCGAAGAACAATCGGAGAGCTTGCCGGGCATACCGAAGGATTCCAACGGTGATTTGCGGCGGGCCTGATCGCGTGCTTTGCGTGCGGCCATGCGAGCCTGGGCGGCAAGCTGGGCTTTGCGGATAATATCGCGTGCCGGGCCGGGATGGGACTCCAACCAATCACCGAGCTGCTCGGTCATCGCTGAGTATACGTAGCCGCGTGCCTCGGAGTTGCCGAGCTTGGTTTTGGTCTGACCTTCGAACTGTGGTTCTGACAGTTTGACCGAGATAACGGCGGTGAGACCTTCGCGAATGTCGTCACCGGTAAGGTTGTCGTCTTTTTCGCGCAGGATTTGTTTGTCGCGCGCATACCGGTTGATCAACGAGGTCAGCGAGCCACGGAAGCCTTCTTCGTGCGTACCGCCCTCATGCGTGTTGATGGTGTTGGCATAGGTGTGGACGGATTCGGAGTACGCGGTGGTCCACTGCATGGCGACCTCAATGGACATCCCCATGTCGGTGTTTTCCCGATCAAAGGCAATGACGTCTTCGTGAATGAGGTCCGCGCGTTTGGCAGTGTTCAGGTGGGTGACGTAGTCCAGCAGACCGTTTTCGTACAGATAGTCGACCCGACGAATCGCGTCTTCAGTATCTTCGCCGGTCTCGTCGAAGGCGTCATCAGACTGCAATTCGGCTTCTGCATCGACCAGGGTTTCGTTGTCGGTTTCACCGGCGATCTCGTCTGCGGTCGAAACTTCTGAGACTTCATCGCGCTCGTCTGTCAGCGTGATGCGCAGGCCTTTATTCAAAAAGGCCATCTGCTGGAAACGTGCCCGCAGCGTTTCGAAATCAAAATACGTGGTCTCAAAGATCTCTTCATCCGGGTAGAACGTGAGGGTCGTACCGGTGCGGTCGGTCGTGCCAGCTTGCTGCAGGGCATCGTCAAGCAGGCCGCCGTTTTTGAACGAGATCTTCCAAATGGAGCCTTCACGGTGAATTTCTGTCACCACGCGTGAAGAAAGAGCGTTGACTACGGAGACACCCACGCCGTGTAGACCACCGGATACCGCATACCCGCCGCCACCGAATTTACCGCCGGCGTGCAGCACCGTCATGACCACTTCAACGGTGGGTTTATTTTCGGTGGGGTGCATTGCCACGGGGATACCGCGACCATTATCTTCCACGCGCACGCCGCCGTCTTTTTGCAGCGTCACGTTGATGGTGTCTGCGTGACCGGCAAGTGCCTCATCCACGGAGTTATCCACGACCTCATAGACGAGGTGGTGGAGTCCGCGTTCCGAAGTGGAACCGATGTACATGCCCGGTCGTTTCCGAACTGCTTCGAGCCCCTCCAGTACGGTAATGTCGCCGGCTTCATAGGAATGCTCTACGCGTTGCAGTTCAGACTGCGCTTGTGTAGCCGTGGCTACATTGTTGTCAGTTAGGTTCTCAGACACGGGCCGTTTTGCTCCTTAACAGCACTGCAGATCAAAATCAGAAAGTCTATAACGAGCCTATTCTACGACATTTCGTCGCGTTTCGCTCAAAATGCTGGGAGGCTTGGGGATAAAACCTCTGCTAGAACGTCCAGAATGGCCTTTGTGGCTGCATGAAAGGTCCGATAATGAGGCGGGATCCAGCTGCCAGCCCAAAAATCGCTCTACAGGCCGTTGTACCGCCGCGGCGTTTATCGCCAATCTCGCTTGCTGCGTCGACCATAATTTCCACCGGCCGGGCCTTTAATTTCCAGCTTGGTGATGACGCCTGGGCCCAACCGTTCGTTAAATTTATGCATCAATTGTGGGGTGAGCAGTCGCAATTGGGTGGCCCATGCGGTCGAGGAGGTTCTCAACACTAGGCGAGCGTTTTCGAAGGTTTCGACCTTGGCGTTCTCGGCAATCTGGGGACCAACGATCGAAGACCAATCGGCCAAGACTGACCCGACTGCGACCGGTTCTTTCCAACCTCGTTGCGCAATGAATTTCGAAAACACATCGCCGAGGGGTTGCGGTCCTGCTGAACGCACCGGGGGGTCCTGTTTGCTGCGTTTCTTTTTCGGGCGGCGTTGGTGCTGGCCAGCCATACCTGGTTGAAACCCTGATTCTGCCGCAGCCTGGCGCACACGTTGTAGCGCAGCAGCTGCCGCATCAATATCGTCGTGTTCCTCCGGGACATCATGGTCAGTCATCGGTTGAACCATCCGATGATTCTGCCGGCTCGTCGTGCTCTAACTCGTCGAGGGAATTGGCCTCCAGCAGTTTGAGCGTCTCGAGACTCTCGTGATGTGCGCCGGAAGAAGAGATACCGTCCCGCATCTGAATGGGTATGTGTGTGCCGGTGAGTTCTTCGGGGATATCTGCGCTCACCGCGGCAGTGATGATCAGTTGTTCTGCGTCACGGGTCATCTCTGCCAGACGAGCTCGCCGAGCCACATCAAGTTCGGCAAAGACATCATCAAGAATCAGCACCGGTCTATTGTTGGGATTCGGATCATCTTCAGCCAGTACTCGGTAGGAAGCCAGCCGGAGGGCAAGGGCCAGTGACCAAGTTTCGCCATGCGAGGCAAACCCTTTCGCCGGGGCGGGCCCCAGGGTGATGACCAGGTCGTCGCGGTGTGGACCAATGAGTGTGACACCGCGGTCGCGTTCCGAGCGATACGCGTTTTCTAGCTCTTCTAATATGGCCTCGTAGAGTTCGGTCTCATCGGGGACTTCGGCATGTTGGCCTGTCGCCATGGGCACTGTGGATTGATAAGCGAAGCCGGCAACCTTATTGCCATTGGACAATTCGGCATAGGCTTTGGAAGTCGGAGCGGCCAACAACCGCAGTGCGTGTAAGCGTCCGTTGATCAGCCGTGCTGCGGCGCGCGAGAGATGCTCATTCCACACCGCCAGGGTGGTTTCGTGTTCGTCAGTCCAGGCTCCGGGTTTGCGGCCGGACTTTAGCAGTGCGTTGCGTTGCTTCAGCACCCGCTCGAAGTCTCGTCGGGCATCCCCGAGTGCCGGTCGCATCTGGACGATGAGGTCATCCATGAACCGGCGGCGGATATCGGGTTGGCCACCGATGAGTTCAATGTCTTCGGGGGCAAAGAGGACTGCTTTGAAAATTCCGTAGGCCTGCCGTGCTGCTTGAGGTGCGCCACGGTTGATCGCGACCTGGTTGGACTTGCCGGGGTTAATCTCGTATTCGACGGAGATTGCTTGTTCACCACGATGAACCCGGCCCCGTGCGAGTGCTTGGTCTTCACCGATGCGTACCAGCGGGTGATCGTTGGATACACGGTGAGAGTGCTGAACAGCTAGGTAGTTGATGGCTTCGGCAACATTGGTTTTGCCGACACCGTTTGCACCAATCAGGATGTTAGGGCCGGGCTTGAGCTCAATTTCGGCCTGTTCATACGAACGATAATTCGTCAGTGAAAGGTGTGAAAGGTACACGGTTAGTTCGGAATGCGAATCGGCATGACCAAATACCGGTAGTCCTCATTCTGCGGGCCTTCAAGTTCTTGTTTGCCTGTGAGTAGGGCCGGTTTTGGTGCGGTGGTGAATGCGAAGCGCGTGTATTGTCCGCCGATTACGTTGAGTCCTTCGGAAAGGTAGGACGGGTTGAAGGCGACGGTAATGTCTTCGCCTTCCATCTCAACGGGTACAGATTCGGTGGCCGACGCGTCGTCGCCTTGTCCTGCAGACAGTGATACTTCGTTGTCGCTGAACATCATGAGCAAAGAAGTGTTGCGCTCTGCCACCAGCGCCACACGTTTGACGGCTTCCATCAGCAGGGAAGTGTCTACGGTTGCATAAATATTGGATTCTTCTGGGAACAGTGAACGGATCTTGGGGTATTCTCCATCAACTAACAAGCTGGTGGTCCGACGACCGCCAGAGGAGAAGCCCACGAGTTCAGCATCATCTTCTGCAGTTGCCAAACGGAATTCAATTTCTCCGCCGCCACCTAGGGAGCGAGCGACTTCGGTGAGGGTACGAGACTTGACTAGTACTGAAGTAGAAATCTGTGGATCATGTGGGGTCCACGTAATTTCTTTCATCGACAGACGGTATCTGTCAGTGGCCAAGAAGGTGATCTTGTCGCCTTCGATTTCGATTTTGACGGCGGTCAAAATGGGGAGAGTGTCATCTTTCGATGCGGCTGCTGTGACCTGAGAAATTGCTTCTGCAAATGTTGAGCCGTCGATGGTGCCGGCAACTTCAGGCATGGTTGGCAGTGCAGGGTACTCTTCAACCGGCATGGTGGCCAAGGTAAAGGTTGAGTTCTGACACGTGACGATGACGCGAGAGTCTGTGAGCTCAATGGTGACCGGTGCATTGGGGAGCGACTTGACGATGTCGCTGAGCATCCGTCCTTCAACCAGGATCTGACCTTCGGTTTCGATATGTGCTTCAACGTCGAGCTGCGCAGAGGTCTCGTAGTCGAAACTGGCGATAGACACCAGATTGTCTTCAGCGGTAATGAGCAGACCACGCAAAACTGGGACGGGTGGTCGAGGCGACAAAGAACGTGCGGTCCAAGTGACAGCGTCAGTAAGAACATCCCGTCCGATTGTGAACTTCACGAAGAGTCTGCCTTCCCTCAGAAATTGCAATGCAAGATTGCTCAATGACAAAAATTGGACACCCGAAAATATTAGGGGTGCTCAGACAGCTTAGCGTGATTTTGTTGGTCGCGTCGACAAGCATTCTCAAAACAGAGGTATTCCGGCAACGGTGTTGATCGGGTTTTTGTACTTCACGAGAAGTCCCCAGCCAGCTCATCGTTATTTAGAGGTGTTTAAAGGAATAGTGGTGTTAATAGGGGATGTGGATACTGTGGAAAAGCCTGTGCATTGGCCCTATTGCACAGTTCGACCTGTGGAGCCTTAAGTGAGTTATCCCCGTACTGCCTGTGGGTAACTTGTGCAGCATCAAATTTCTTACATCGTTGTTATTCCACCGATTAAGCGAGTTGTCCGCAGTCAGAAGCGAGTTATCCCTTAATGATCCACAAGAGTTTCCACAAGCTCAACAAGCAGCCTGAAACCCGATGTGGAAAAGCCTGTGGATGACTGTGGACAATGGTGGACCTCAAGTTTGTGGATAGCGCTGGATCAGAATGCCTGAGCCAAAATAGGGGTATTAGGGGTGTGTGGAGAGCTGTTCAACCTTAACCTGAAGGTATCTACGCAAAACCAGAAGTTGAACACCAAAATGTGGAGTGATGAGAAATTTCCGAAGAAACTTTTAAACGTTCCGAGCGCGCTGCTTAATTTTGTTCGTGAGCTCGGTGACTTGGTTGTAAATCGCGTGCCGTTCACTCATCAGATCCCGGATCTTTCGATCAGCGTGCATCACCGTGGTGTGATCGCGTCCGCCGAATTCAGCTCCGATGCGAGGCAGCGACATTTCAGTCAATTCGCGCAGCAGATACATGGAAATCTGTCGGGCGGTCACCAATGTGCGGGTACGGGACTTGGACTGCAGATCGGCAATCGTAAAGCCAAAATAGTTTGCGGTCTCGTCCATAATGAGATCCGAGGTGATCTCCTGAGCATCGTCGTCAGTGATCAAGTCTTTCAAAATGTATTGCGCTTGATCGAGGTTGATCGGCTCATTATTCAACGAAGCGTAAGCGGTGACGCGCGTTAGGGCGCCTTCAAGTTCGCGAATATTGGTATCGATGCGTGACGCAATGTATTCCAGCGCATCTTTTGGCACAGTAATACGTTCAGCATCGGCCTTCTTGGCCAAGATCGCGATCCGAGTTTCCAAATCGGGTGGCTGGATATCCGTGGTGAGGCCCCACTCGAAGCGGGAGCGCAACCGTTCCTCGAACCCAGATAGCTGTTTCGGTGGGAGATCCGAAGTGATCACAACCTGTTTGTGGTTGTTGTAGAGGGCGTTGAAGGTGTGGAAGAACTCTTCAACGGTGGCTTCTTTATTGGCCATGAACTGGATGTCGTCAATGAGCAGGATGTCGACGTTGCGGTAGATCTGTTTGAAGGATGCACCCTCGTCATGGCGAATCGAGTTAATGAAATCGTTGGTGAACTCTTCGGAGTTGACGTAGCGAACACGCAGGCCAGGAAAGAGTTCTTGAGCATAGTGACCAATGGCATGGAGCAAGTGCGTTTTGCCGAGACCGGATTCACCATAAATAAACAGTGGGTTGTATGATTTCGCCGGTTGTTCCGAAACGGCATACGCTGCTGCATGGGCAAAACGGTTGGATGAACCCGTGATGAAATTGTCGAAGTGATAGTGCTCATTGAGTCGGGAACGTTCACCTGAATTTGGCGGGACTGTTAATTGCGCGCCACCATTGAGTGCAGCTGCAGGGTTGGTTTGTGAGCTAAAAAGGTCATCCATGAGCGGTTCGTCTGACAGAGATCGTTCCGAGTGGGACTGCGATGCTTCTGAGATATCCACAACATTGTCCACAGTGGATTCTTCTTGTATGGATGGCGGTGGAGAACTAGGTATTGATGGCGTGGTGGCGTGCATGGAGGTGTCGATGGAGTAAGCGCAATTGATGTCGGTGCCAAAAACTTCGGTGAGTGCATCTGCCAGATACTCGTGAAGCTGGTTTTCTAAGATGTCGCGAGTCATCTCATTGGGGACCGCTAACAGCAGAGTATTTGCGATGAGTCCTTGCGGGTGCGCGAGATCCAAAAATCCCATCTGACTTGGACCGACGTCACCTGATGCGCGCATGTTCTCAACAACTCGATCCCACGAGTTGATGATCGATTCGCTTACACTCATCCGTTAAAACCCCAATTCACGCTGCCCGTACTGACAATGAGTTCCCTCGTCATCACGGCACTGTTTGCTCGTCACACCGTCGGTGCAGTTCGTTGTCTCTTGTCTCGAGATCGCAACGTTTTTGTACTTGCGCCTCCCCAACCATAGCCTTAATCTCCACAGGTACGAGATGGTTATGCACAGCTTATACACAGTGGATCATTTCGGGTAGTCGAGTATCTTGTCGAATTTGACCAAATCGGTTGTGCTTCTTAGACTAAGGAAGTCTTACCCGGGGTGCAGCGTGCCCTTTTGATGGCCGCGACCGGGTAAATATGAATAGATAATGAACGAATATCGCGAAGTTTTTGGGCAACCGCAGTATGAGACGTACTTCCCCAAGCATGCTTCTGCGTTTGACTGAGTGTGGAGAATAACAGTGTCTAAGCGGACTTTTCAGCCGAATAACCGCCGCCGTGCGCGCAAGCATGGCTTCCGTTCCCGTATGCGTACTCGCGCCGGACGTGCAGTATTGTCAGCACGTCGTGGCAAGGGTCGCGCACGCCTGAGCGCCTAGTAGAAAGTAGTGATCGGTGGTCGTAGGAGCCTGATCTAGTGCTACCGCAACACCAACGAATACGCACTACAGCACAATTTTTTGATACGCAACGTTCCGGTTCCCGTTTCGGCAATCGGAACGTTGTCGTATCTGCAAATATTCGACCAATCACGGGCGACGACCCACGAGCAGGTTTTATTGTTTCCAAAGCTGTGGGAAATGCCGTCATCCGCAACAGGGTAAAACGTCGACTACGTGCCATCGTCGCTGAACTCTTTGACCGTGGCATCGATGTACCTGATGGAACAGTTGACCTCGTCGTCAGAGCATTACCGGCATCGGCAAACGCTGACTTCGACGAACTTGAAGAAGCAGCAACCCATGCGGTACACGGAGCACTCCGAAAGTTTAGGCGTCGTGAAAAACAGCAATGAGCACGAGGAGTCCCATTCCGGCTCGCAGCCCTCACCGTTTATCGTGAAGGACAGCGCTACCGAATGGGGATTTCTTCGAGCTCTGCCATCAACCATCGTTGGCTGGCTGCTGCGAGCATATCGAAAGGTCATCTCTCCAAGCTATGGAGATGTATGTAAATTCTTTCCCACATGTTCAGCCTACGGCCTAGAAGCGGTTTATACGCACGGGGCTGTTAAGGGTAGCCTTATGGCAGGACGACGTGTGCTGAGTTGTCATCCTTGGCAAGATGGTGGCATAGATCCGGTTCCTCCGGGGAATAGGATTTGGCCGGATGGCAAACAACCATTCATTATTGAACTGAACCATCCGGTAATTCCGCCGGATGTTGAGGCCACCGAAGAGGATAAATAAACTATGGGATTTTTTGACACAATTCTTCTCCCCTTTACATGGGCGGTCTCATGGGTGCTAAGTATGTTCCACACCGTCCTGAGTTTTCTCGGGATGGACTCCGCTTCGGGTTGGACCTGGACACTGGCGCTTGTTCTACTCGTGATCCTGATTCGGACGTTGCTGATTCCGGTATTCGTCAAGCAGATAAAATCTCAACGTGCCATGCAAGAGTTGCAGCCTGAGATCAAGAAGCTGCAAGCAAAGTATAAAAATAAAAAGGATCAGCTCTCCCGCCAAGCCATGGCTATGGAACAACAGCAGTTGTTCAAAGACCGCGGTACCAGTCCGTTTGCAGCATGTCTGCCAATGCTCGTGCAGATGCCGTTCTTCTTTGCCCTCTACCGCGTGCTCGTAACCGCATCTCAAGCAGCCGACAGCGGTGAGACCATTGGTGCACTCTCCATCGAAGAAGTGCAGTCGTTTGCCAACTCGACGTTCGCCGGTGCACAGATGTCGGACATCCTTGGCGACCACGTCGGTGAAAACTTTGACCTTAACGTCGTCATCGTTGCCGTCATCCTCATCATCCTGATGGTCACTGCCATGTTCTACATGCAGAAGACCCTGATGGGTAAGAACATGTCCGAAGCAGCTCAGACCGGACAGTTCGCGCAAACCCAGAAGATCATGCTGTACGCCTTCCCGGCCATCTTCGCGATCGGTGGTTTCAACTTCCCAATTGGTGTGTTGATCTACTGGACCGCTACAAACTTCTGGGCCGTCGGGCAGCAGCTCTTCATCATTCGACGGAACCCTACTCCCGGCTCCGTTGCCGAACGTGAACTCAATGAACGTCGTGCAGTCAAAGGCCTGCCACCTGTTGGGAAAGCCGCTCAAGAAGCAGCCGAGAAGGCTGAACAAGAGGCGACGAAACAAAAAGGTCAGCGCCAGCAACCTGTGAAAAAACCTAGGAAGAAACGATGAACGCAGAACAACCTAACGCCACGGAAGAAGTGACCGAAGAGGTCACGGAAACCAACTTCGAAGCAGAAGGCGACCACGCCGCTGACTACATCGAAGAACTTCTCGACATCGCCGATCTGGATGGCGACATCGATATCGAGGTGCGCAACGACCGGACTTACCTCTCCGTTCTTGTACCCGAGGGTGCCGAGAGCATCGACGGTCTGATTGGCAAAGATGGCAAGACCCTTGACGCGCTCCAAGAACTCACACGCCTTGCCGTGCTCTCCTCCACTGGGGAGCGCTCACGTCTGATCCTCGACATTGGACAGCACCGTGCACAGCGTGCGGACTCACTGCGGGATCAAGCACGTGAGTCCATTAACAAGGTGCAAGAATCCGGTGACGTCGAACATATGAAGCCGATGAGCCCATACGAACGCAAAATCGTGCATGACGTGGTCGCAGAGGCTGGCCTGCATTCCGAATCAGAAGGTGAAGGCCCACGCCGTCACGTAGTGATTAGTCCCGGAGAATAGTCTTGTCCGAGAAACAACCTATCCCTGATTCCGACCCAGCAGAGACGAAACTGTCTCGTCAGGATGCCTGGATCGTCGACGCAGCTGAGGTTATCTACGGTGATCGCATAGGTATTGCTGAACGCTTCGTGGAGCACCTTGTGACCACAGGGATAGAATGGGGCCTCCTTGGCCCCCGCGAGATCCCCATCATGTGGGAACGACATGTACTGAACTGTGCAGTCGTCCACGAGCTGATTCCAAAGGGCGCGCTCGTTGCCGACGTTGGATCTGGTGCAGGACTACCTGGCATCGCATTGGCTATTGCACGCCCGGACGTCCAGTTCGTGTTGATCGAACCACTGGAACGTCGCGTGGACTGGTTGGACTTGGTGATCGAGGATCTCGAACTCGAAAATGTCGACGTTGTGCGTGGACGGTCGGAACAAGTCTTCGATACGGTTGATGTGGATATCGTGACTGCCAGGGCGGTCTCTGCGATGAAATCGTTGGTTCCAATGACCGTGCCGTTATTGCACGGACAGGGGCAACTTTTGGCCATTAAAGGTCGAAGTGCAGCGACTGAAATCGAGAAGGCCGATAAGGTGCTGCGAAAGTTCAAAACCAAGAACTCAGAAGTGCTCACCGTCGGCGACGAACTCTTGGAAGTTCCAACGACAGTTGCGAGACTTACCTATGGTTCCTAACTATACGAATACAAGTACTTCAAATTTAAAGTAATGGAGGCTGGCTTGGTCGATCAGGATAAAGTTTCACGTGAAACGCCGAAGGGTGCTGACAGCACCGCATCGACGCCGCTCGCCCGTCAATTGGAATCCGAAAACCGTCGACGCGAGAAGTTGAAGACCAAGCGAATGCAACGTCCTGACCGTACCCGTATCATCACGATCTCGAACCAAAAGGGCGGAGTCGGAAAAACAACGACCACCGTGAACCTGTCGACGGCGATGGCCCGTGCGGGCATGAATGTTTTGGTCATTGACACGGACCCCCAGGGTAACGCCTCGACTGCACTGAACATTGATCATCAGCAGGGCACTCCGTCGATCTATAATGTGCTTATTGAAGACTGGGACCTCAAAGAAGTTCTCTACCCGAACCCCGACACGGACAATCTTTTCGTGGCTCCCTCGACGATTGATTTGGCTGGCGCAGAAATCGAATTGGTTTCCCTTGTTGCTCGTGAGCAACGACTAACCAGGGCCTTGCAGAAGTACTTTGAGTATCGTGAAGCCAATGATCTCCCCCGCATTGACTACGTCTTCATCGACTGTCCGCCAAGCCTCGGACTACTGACCGTCAACGCGTTTGTGGCAGCCAATGAGGTCCTGATTCCCATTCAAACCGAGTACTACGCGTTGGAAGGTCTTTCCCAACTGGTGAAGAACATCGAGATGATTCAGGAACATTTGAATCCTGACCTTCATATCTCGACTATCGTGTTGACAATGTTTGACTCTCGTACAAATCTGGCCGTACAAGTGGCCGAAGAGGTCAGGGATTATTTTCCGAATCAGGTACTCAATGCCGTGATTCCACGCAACGTACGTATTTCAGAGGCGCCCTCCTATCAGCAGAGCGTGCTCACTTATGATCCGAGCTCGACCGGAGCCCTGAGCTATCGTGAGGCGGCAATGGAAATTGCTACACGTGGAACTAAACGGTAATCACTTGATTTGTTGAGATAGTTGGCGTGCTATAGGGTTTGATCCAGTATAATAGTCGCTGTTTCACGTGAAACGGTCTTTTTGCTCGCGTATCACATCTAGCCCGGAGTTTTACGTAGTGCATTGAGCTTTTGGGGCGACACGCTTTTGATTATGTTCCACGTGAAACCCTGTCCTGTCTCTCTCGTATAGGAATTGCACACTGTACTGGAAGACGCAAACCCACGCTGTGAACTACTTTTCTGACACGCCCATTAGGCTCTGGCGCTTCTCCTTTTACTGTAAGATAACGCTTCGAGACATGTCTGAACGAATATTGTGTCGGACGAGTATAGTGGGCAGTTCAATCATCAACACTGACGAGTTTGTTGCTTCAGTTTTTGTTTCACGTGGAACATTGGAACCACATACCATATCGTGTAAAATTGGTGCCCATTTACGAGCTGCTACAAGAGGAATGATAGGAAGCACGCGAATCATGGAATTCACAAGCCCTCTTTGGACTTGATCAGTTCAACTGGTGCTTTCACACAGCAGGTTTAGTGATTTCTGATATTGGTCAGAATATGCTGTGAGGATCCGCTAATTAGGCTATGGGCCTCACGATGGCATTAAGTTGGGATTCCCGGCGTCGATTGATGGTGGTGAGGGAGCCTATGTGCCCATTCATGATATACAACTTGTTCGTAGAGAAGTAGGATAGTCGTTTCACGTGAAACGCGAGCGTCAGTCAGTTTAGTGAATTGTTCCTAATCTCGGGCTTCTAATTGGCCATATCCTGTGTGTTGTTGCCCATCATACTGAGCGGAAGCCGTAAAGGGACGCGCAATTGATCAGGATAGGAGGTTCATGCGATGCAGCACGATCTCGTGTAGTCCAAATATCGTGTCGTCAAGGAATTCGATGCATCGGCAGCCGAGAAGTGACCCGCCAACTTAGCGACTCTGTCAGCTCTGTTAGCGGTCCCGGTAAGCGTTTCACGTGGAACCTATGAAGTGTCGTGCGCAGACGAAAGCGCTTCGATTCCGTCATTGCATGTTTACTAGTATGCATTTTGTGAAGGATTGTTTGTCACAGTCAGCGGATGGTGGACAAGACTCGGACACTCTGGGTACTTTTTCGATTCATCTAAGGTGAAGATTCTGAACTGAAATTGGCGGTGTCACGCAGCTTCGCATCCTTGGGAGTTTCACGTGAAATGCCTCCATCACTCCGGGATTTGCGTTTTGGCTCGGGAGGCTTCAAGTGATTTCCTAGTTGCGGCATGCTGCTCTGATCTGGAAGCGAGTGTCCAGCAATCGTGACCGTCATAGTGTATAGCGTTTCACGTGAAACCGTATGATTGCATAAGTGCGCCATCCATCGAAGGATTCGACACCGGCATGGAGCAATTGAGGCGAGCATTCATTCATTAGAGCGGTATATTCTGCATTTGCTCTAGCCTAAGTCTTCGGTAGTTGGTACTCAGTCAGTTTTTAAGTGAAACAGTGGACATCGCTTCCATCCGGAAGAAATGGCACCTACGTTCGATCGTGTGTTTCACATGAAACGGTCCTGTCGACCCTAACAACGAAGAGAGTCAGGTAGATGCACTATGTGTCAAACAATTGCGCCGACCGGACGAATAGGCGCTCGGATTTCACGTGAAACACAGCTCTTATAGTGAAAGTGTTCCCTGGCTTATAGCTCATTGTTGGGCATTAACAGCAGGCCGCGCCAGAATGTCCATGTTGGCTGGCAAGATTACTTTCCTTCGTAGTTTATACCCAAAGATATGCCTATAAGGAGTAGTTAGTAAGGGTCGTCATACCTGGGCCCGTGCGGTTGTCGAAATGCACAAGAGATTCATTTCAAGAAGCTCGTGACACGTGAAGCAAGCACCGAGACGCAGGCTGCTATTGGATGTCCCAACAATTGACTTGCGCTGTAAAGAGTGAGCAGACAGTCTACTCTGATCATGCTCAGGATACTTGAGTACGAACGGCAGTCACTACTCCTATTTAGATCCACTCTACAGCGTGACCTTGCCGGCAGTAATCGCTACAACCACGGCTCGCCAGTTTCACGTGAAACAACACAACAACACCATTTAATGGATAGACTAGAGCTGTCTAGTAGGACTGATAGATCAGGTCGATGGAGGAGCACTATGGCGCAGCAACCGAAGAGGAATAAGAGAGGTCTAGGCAGAGGCCTGGGTGCTCTGATTCAGAACACATCAGAAGAAGAGACAACGACCGACCAAGAAGCGGAAGATGTTCCCGAGCAGGTCCCTGACGAAGCCAACTCCGATCTAAGTACTAAATCAATATCAATTGAGTATGAGCCACCGAAAGAGGATGTCGGCTCTCGTTACTTAGAGGGGGCCAAACCTACGCGCGATCGACGTCGGCCGTCAGATCTGTTCTTCGGTGATGATAGTGGAGAGGTAAAGAATAACGGCCGACCCAAACAGAGCCGCACATCGATGCCGAACCCTATACTCGATCGTTCGCGTACGCAGGCTGTTGAGGAACCCGCCGACATAGGGCAGGATGACGAGACAGAAAGCCTCCTGAATCACATTCCGGTCGAGGATATTCGACCAAATCCCAGGCAGCCACGTGACGAATTCGAAGAAGATGCGATGGTCGAACTCGTAGCTTCAATCTCGGAAGTGGGAGTACTTCAACCAATTATTGTTCGCCCTACCCCAGAGGTGGGTCAGTATGAGCTCATCATGGGTGAACGTCGTTGGCGAGCCACAAAGCGAGCGGGGCTCGAGACTATTCCCGCGATCGTTCGAGATACCGCAGATGAGGATATGCTGCGTGAGGCGCTCCTGGAGAATATTCACCGCAGTGAACTCAACGCACTAGAAGAGGCCGCGGCCTACCACCAACTTATGACCGACTTCGGTTGGTCCCAAGAGATCTTGTCGAAGCGTGTCGGGCGTTCACGTCCCCACATCTCGAACACTCTGCGTCTTATGAACCTGCCCCCGGCCGTACAACGACAGGTGGCTTCAGGCGTTCTGTCTGCCGGCCATGCTCGGACAATCCTTGGGCTCAATGACGAGCACCTTATGATCCAGCTAGCCCAGCGGGTGATCAATGAGGGTTTGTCTGTACGAGCTACAGAAGAACTTGCCAGTCTTCTGGCTCGTAACCATGAGGACGCCGCGAAAGTCCCTACACGAGCACAGCGGAACACTCGACAGTTCGATGAACTCGCATCCTCGCTCACTGATCTACTCGACACTTCGGTCAAGATTACTTTAGGTGCAAAGAAGGGCCGAATAGCAATCGATTTCGCTTCAGTCGATGATCTGAACCGAATCATGGGCCTCATTAGTCAGGACACCACCAGCTAAGCGCGGACTCCTCCGCATGAAAATGGGGGCGATGGTCTATATCTTGACCATCGCCCCCATTTTGGTTGCTGTAGGATCCTTAGTTCAGGTAGTCAGCGAACTCCGACTCTAGGACGTGCTTCGGTTTGGCACCAACAGAAGTGGCAACCTTTTCACCGTCTTTGAATACGTAGACAGTCGGGATGCTGGTGATGCCATATTTGGCTGCAATACCCGGGTTGTCGTCCACGTTGACCTTGGCCACGGTGACCTTGTCAGCGTATTCGTCGCCAATTTCGTCAAGTACTGGCGAAAGCTGACGGCATGGGCCACACCATACGGCCCAAAAATCTACAATGACTGGTTTGTCAGAGTCGATGACTTTTTCTTGGAAATCGTTATCTGTTACATCGATGGTCGCCATAATGTTCCTTCCGATTGGTTCTGTACGTTGAAAACCTTTGTATTGCTTAGACCAGGTAGTCTTCTACGTCGATAGCAGCTTTCGCACCCATACCGGCGGCGGTAATGGCCTGGCGGTATTTGCCGTCGACCACGTCACCAGCAGCGAAGACGCCTGGGACTTTGGTTGCAGTGGATGGTTCTTGCACGACGATGGTGCCGTCTGTTTCGTCGATATCGAGTTGATCTTTGACCAGCTCGGTGCGTGGATCCGAGCCCACCGCGATGAAGACACCGTTGACGTCGAGGGTGTTGACCTCTTGTGACACGAGGTTTTTTAGATCGACGGATTCAACTTTGGTTTCGCCATTGATCGCGACCACCTGGGAGTTCCAGATAAACTCGATCTTCTCGTTGGCCAGTGCACGATCGGCCATGATCTGTGAGGCGCGCAGTTCATCACGACGGTGGATGACGTAGACCTTGGACGCGAACTTGGTGAGGAACAGGGCTTCCTCCATGGCGGAATCGCCGCCGCCCACTACGGCTAGCGGTTGGTCGCGGAAGAAGAAGCCGTCACAGGTGGCACACCATGAGACGCCTTTACCGGTGAGCGCGCTCTCGCCATCGAGACCGAGTTCGCGGTACTTGGAGCCGGTGGAGAGGATGACCGCGCGTGCCTGGTGGATGTCTCCGTTGGCTAGGGTGATTCGTTTTGGTTCAGCATTGAGGTCAAGGTCGACGACGTCTTCGTACTGGACGTCGGTACCAAAGCGTCGGGCCTGTGCTTCGAAGTGGCCCATAAGTTCTGGCCCCATGATCCCGTCTGGGAAGCCAGGGAAGTTTTCGACGTCGGTTGTGTTCATCAGTTCGCCGCCTGCTTCGACGGAGCTGGTAAACAACACTGGATTCAGGGCCGCGCGTGACGCGTAGATGGCGGCGGTGTAGCCGGCCGGGCCAGATCCGATAATCACAACGTCATGTACGTTGGCGGTGAGGTTCTCTGCCAAGAGTATCTTCCTTTGCTCTGATGAGTCGGGTGGGCACAGTTAGCAGGGCCCGATCAGTATTGTGGTTCTTCCAGTGACAACGTCAGGCACCATAAGGAATATTCCCCTCCTTGTGGTGCCTGACGCTGGGTGGTCTAGTTGACTTCGATCTCGTTGATCCGAAGACCGTATGGTCGATCTGCGGACGCGGTGTTCGACAGCGTTGGGAGCTCCGTGAAGTTGATGATCACGTAGCGTGCCTCCACCGGGTCGCCCTCGGAGTCATGGGCATCGACGGTGTATTCGGGTCCGGTGAAGGAACCTTCGGTGAGCATGACGCCACCTTCTGGATCCGGTTCATTGGAAACGGCGACCGTGAAGGCACCGCCGGAGCCTTGGCTCTGGGAGATGGTGACTTCGGAGACGGGTGCTTGTTCTTCGAGCTCAACCACAAGGGCGAGGTTGGATGCGAAGCCACCGAACTGTGGGCTGGTGAAGGTCAGCGTGTGCCAAGCGGTTGCTTGGTTACCATCAACAATTGCGGGAAGATCTGCGTCGTAGCCATTGGACAGTCCCGGGGAGTCTGGCACGACGCGTTCAACCGATGCCGGGACTGGCTCTGGTCCAGCGGGTTCCTCGGTTTCTTCCTCTGTTGGCTCGTCTTCTTCGTCTTCGGCGGGAGCCTGGGTGGTGGGCTCATCGGCTACCGGTGGGTCGTCTTCATCCGGAGCGCCTAGAACCTGGAAGATAATGACGACGGCACCCACGAGCACGGCGATGAGCAGTAATCCGGCAAGGAGGCGACCCCAGGTGGAACGCTGACGCTCATCGGTGTACTGGATGGCGTAGCCTTCTTCGGCGGTGGGCTCACCGCGGGCAGGCGGTGGTGGTACGGCCGTCGGCCCCTCGTGGACTGCTTCATCACGGGGCGGAAGCGGTTCGACCGGTGGCGGTGGGGTAGCAGCCGGTGGTTGTTGCTGCGGCTGGTCCTGCGTGATGGGCTCGACGATCTGGGTGCGCTCTTCATCTGCAGGTGGTTCGGGCTCGCGTGACTTCTTCTGCTCGTCAGCAATCAGGGGCAGGATCGATTCGGTGGACTGGTCATCATCGCTGGCATCGTCAACCGAGTCCTGTGACTGGTCCTCGTGCTGTGCATCGTCGGTCGTCTGGTCGTCGTCAGAGCTTTCGTCGCGGCTGCTGTCATCGCGTGAGCTGGCGGCAACACCGGCCGCGGCGGCGGTTCCCGCAGCTGCAGCAGCACCGGCACCCTTGGAGGAAGACTCCTCGCGTCCAGGGGCGATCGGGGCGTCATCGGAGTCATCCTGGAGCCAGTCGTCAATGCGGTCGGAGAGTTTATTCAGAAACTCCGGGCGCTTGGCGGAGTCTTGGTCTTCTTCGGAGAGCTCATCTTGGAGTTCTGCGTAGTATTCGGCGTCGTCCTCGAAGGTCTGGGGAGTGTTCGACCGGGATTCGCCAAATAGCTCGGTGCCTAGCGCCTCGGTGAAAAACGGTTCAACGTAGACGTCTTCGGTGGTCAGCAGCGCCAACAGGTCTTCGACATCGGCATTGCCCGGAGCCACGAGGTAGGTGCGGTCATCGGAGAGACCCAAGTCGAGAATCTGGATGGAGCTTGCGCGTTCCCCGGTGGCCAGTTGACGGGCAGATTGTGCGGCTTGGGAGGCGTTCTCGCGGGATGCCACCAGGATCAAGACTTCGCGGTTGAGTACCTGATCGCGCCCGGTGAGTACCTGGTCGCGTTGTGCGGATGCCATGACTCGTCCGGTGATCTCATAGCGCCCGCCAAGTACAGCACCTTCATCTATGTTGGCCACCAAGACCTCCCCTGTTGCCGATGAATGTTGGTGAATTTCTTCTAGTTTATGTTAACTGTGTGGCTGTGTTGGGATCTGACGCGGTTGCCGTCACACTTAGTGCTAGCAATTCATTATCGCTGGTGCTCGGCTGGTGCCGTGACATGGGGTAGGCGGTAGTTCGGCGACTTCAAATCCCTCGAGTCACATCCGCGAGGATTTCAAGCACGTGATAATAGTCTTTGCCGGTGGCTCGGCTCATGCCAATTTCGCACGTGCGGTTACACGAGGCGTGGAAGGAACTGTTGAGTTCTTGCACTTCCGTGGCTTCGGCTGCTGTGGCAGAGGCAGTGAGTTCTGGATGAAGCATGCCTCGGTCGCCTGCGAAGCCGCAACATCCCCAGGCCACGGGAACATGCACTTTTTCAGCAGCTGACTGCGCAATCTCGAACAGCTCATCGTTGAGTCCCATTTGCATTGAGGAACAGGTGGGGTGCAGGGTCAGTGAGTCTACTTTGTCCCCGGCCGGAAGTCTGTCCAAGAGGTGTTTGGCGGTAAAGCCCAGCGCGTCTTCGACGGTGTATCCGGCCTTGGACAAGATTGCGTCGAAGCCGTCGGTACAACTAGTGGCGTCAGAAATCACTGGCAGTGATTGATCGGCCGGTTGTGCTGCGCGCACCCGGTCGATGACCCGCTGTTCCATTACTTCGTGACCCTGGGTGTAGCCCTTTGATGTCCACGGGGTACCACAACACATGGACTCGATGCCCTCCGGCACGATCACGCTCACACCCGCGTTGTGGAGCAGTTGCTCAAACGCTGCGCCGACACCGTCGCCATCACCACAGGCCCCGAACATGGAATTGACACAGGCTGGTAGGTAGATGGCAAGGGCCGTCGCATCGGCAGCGCCTAAGCGTCCCACGAGAGGTTTCCTTGCCGCACCACCGGCGGAAAGATCGACATCATAGCGCGGCATGACATCGTGGCTAACAACTTTCCTCGCCAGGTCAGTGGTGCCACGGACGACCGGCTCGGGCAATTTATCGACCACACTCAGGGCAAGCGCCCCAGCCCTAGTGGCCATCGCCCAGCCTTTGGCCGCGGCCTTAAACCCTGTCTCGAGCATCGGATTGGCGTCTTTGCGTCGCAATCGTTTCACCAATTGTCCCGTGTCGATACCCACCGGGCACGCTGTGGCGCACATGCCGTCCACAGCACAGGTTTGGACGCCGTCGTAGTCGTATTCTTGTTCCAATTCTTTGACCAGTGCCGTATTGCCTTGGGCTTCGGCCGCCGCGATGGCCCGGCGGACGACAATGCGCTGCCTTGGGGTAAGCGTCAAATCTTTGGATGGACACACCGGTTCACAGTATCCGCATTCGACACAGCGATCGGCTTCCACCTCGATGGTTGGATTGAGTTTAATGTTGCGGATATGCGCGACGGGGTCTCCATCAATAATGATGCCGGGGTTAAGTATTCGCTGCGGATCCGCTGCAGATTTCAGCTCCAGCATTACGTCATAAAGCTCATCGCCGTACTGCCGTCGCACAAAGGGTGCCATGGCGCGTCCGGTACCGTGCTCAGCCTTGAGATTACCACCTTTAGAAAGGATGAGGTCAACCATTTGGTCGTTGAACGCGTTATAACGATTCAGCGCCCGGTCACCTTCGAAACGGTCAGTGAGCATGAAATGAATATTGCCATCTTTCGCGTGACCGAAAATCACCGAGTCCTCGTACCCATAGCCGGAGAACAGTTCCTGCAGACTCTGACAAGTATCTGAAAGTTCTGCGACCGGAACGGCTACGTCTTCTAGCAGTGCCGTAGTTCCGGATGCACGAGCGCCAGCTACCGAAGCATACAGCCCCTTGCGGAATTGCCAAGCGGACTGGCGACTCGCTGACGCAGTGGACAGTGTCGCAGGAGCACGCAGTGGCGCTTGGTCGAGCAGACTCTGACCTGCGCGTTGCAGCGCGGTCATTTGGTCTGCGGTATCAGCGTGGTATTCAACAAGTAGGGCAGCTTGATCTTGCACATCGAATCCCATGATTGCCTCGGGTACCCCGGGAAGTCCTTGCCCCACGCGCAATGAGGTTGCATCCATCAACTCAAGTGTGGCTGCCCCAGAGTCGACCAGGTCAGGCAGGGCGCGAGTGGCCAGATCCAGATTATCGAATACCGCAAGAGTAGTAACAGCGAGTTTTCGGGCCGGCACCGTGCGAAACACTGCTTCGGCCACAAAAGCCAACGTTCCTTCCGAACCGATAATGAGCTGAGCAAAGAGCTGAGCCGGTGTATCAAAATCCAGAAATGCGTTGACACCATAGCCCATGGTGTTTTTCAAGGCGAAATGCCGCTGGATCAACGCAACTGAGGCCGGATTATCCAGCACCCGCCGCCGCAGTCGCTCCAACGTGGCCACAAGTTCGGGCTCTGCTGCCGCGAATTTTGCATCTGCGTCTGAGGATGCGGTATCAATCATCGTCCCCGAGGGCAGCACAAACGTCATCGATTCCAATGTGCGGTACGTATTGAATTCGGTACCGCAGGCCATTCCTGAGGAATTATTGGCGATGACGCCACCAATGGTGCATGCGGCTTCACTCGCTGGGTCCGGCCCGAGTTTATAACCATATGGGGCTAGTCGCGCATTGACGTGACGGACCGTGGCCCCGGGTTGGACTCGTACCCTTTTTCCATCATCCAAGACTGTAATATCTCGAAAGTTTTTCCGTACATCAATCAACAACCCGTCACCGCTTGCCTGGCCAGCAAGTGATGTTCCACCGGCACGGAATGTGACCGGTTGCTGCTTGCCTGTCGCTGCAGTCATCAGCTCGCCGACTTCTATGGCGGATGCGGCAACAACGACAGCCTGCGGAGTTAACAAATAGTGAGAAGCATCCGATGCATACGCAACACGGTCAATAGCACGAGTTTTAACGCGCTGATCATCGGCCACCACATTCATGACCTCAGACGAGACGTGCATTGATGCGAGCGCTGATCCGGTATCGACCATGATGTACTCCTAAAAAATCGTGGCAAAGCCAGTCCAATCGAAGAATTGTCTAACAAGTATACATACGTTATTCTCACATTTCGTGCAATACTGAAGAGATCCCATCCAACATGTGAAAGGTCGGTTCGTGGCACGCTTAGGAGTCGTCTCGGTGGTGCAAGCCATCGTCAATGATCTCCGTGATCGAATTTTTACCGCTGAATTATCGCCCGGCACCTCGCTACGCGAGGTTGAACTTGCGGCCCACTATGAGGTCGCGAGACCGACCGCAAAAGCCGCGCTCGAGAACCTGGTCGCTACTGGACTGTTAACACGCAATGCACACCAAACAGCTCGTGTCCGTCGTCTCACATCAGAAGATGTCATCGATATATACCGCACGCGAGCTATCCTCGAAACTGAAGCTGTACGTATCCTCGCCGCCACGTGTCATGCACCGTCCGCCGCCTCAGTAGCCAACGATGAGATCACAGCGCTACAAGATGCCACCCCAATCCAGATCGTGGAACCGGATATTCAATTTCATAGGGCGCTGATTGACGCACTAGATTCCCCGAGAGTTCGCACATTTTATGAACAGCTCACCGATGACATCCGGTTGTGCATGGCGCAGGTACAAGACGCGATCCTGTTGTCTACCGAACGCATCGCTACCGAACATCGGCGATTACTAGACCTGATTGCGGCTGGTGATGCAGACTCTGCGGTTGAGCACTTGGAGCGTCATCTAGATAATGCCGGTCACAGACTGGCCGAACATCTTGTGCGTGACGTTCTGGAATAGGGCGCTTCCGAGAAGTGTGATGGGTCAGCATGGAATCGAAACTCGAGCGGGAGTTTTCGAGTTTCGGTGTTGAGCTGATTCGTGTTTGAACTGCACTTGGTGGGCGCGCCCTTGACGGTGCCTAGGATGGTGCGATCTCCGTTGGTCTCTCACGCCGATCGGGGGGAACGACAACGAGATCGCACCGTTGAGCATGCGATATTTAGCCTGAAACACAGTGCAACTATACTAATCGAGTAGACGTTCCCTTCCGCGAGTTGGTCGATTACTATTTGGTGATGGACAACAATCTTAGCGAGGCTGCAGGTAGGCAGGAATTTTCCGACGGTATGAGACCCTATGGCGGGTCGCTCCATGATATAAATGAGCAGCTTACTGCGGCTCATTTTCAAGACCCGGTCGTAGGTAGCTTGATCGATATGCTCAGAACCATGTCTGCAGGCGAGCGACTGGTAAGCGAGCGTGAACTTGCTAATCAGCTAGGTGTTAGCCGTACGGCTTTGCGAGATCGTATTGGACGTCTTGAGAGCTACGGTGTGTTGGAGCGGCGCGAACGTGAGGGAACTGTTTTTACCGGTCTCCAGCCGGAGAGGATGGGAGAGGTACTCATCGTCGGGTTGCTCTTTTCGGAAATTAGCGTGGAGTCTTTGGTGACTGTTCGCCACGCTCTAGAGCGAGAGGCTGCTGTTTTGGCTGCCAAAGACCCAGCATCCCATGGGTTAGAAAAAATGCGAGATGCCTTAGAAAAAATGCATGGTGGTGATGACGGCTCAGAGATCTTCGACGCTGACATTGATTTTCACGAAGGGCTCTTCTTAGCGTCCAACTCGTCCGGTACGATATTCCTATCCCGAGCTTTGCGTATAGCAATGAAAGGGACGCTCCGTTTTGAAACTTTAGCCACGGAACGAAAGAAGGTCATCGCATTGCATATAGATATCCTGGACGCGATTGAGAATCGAGACGTAAACCAGGCACGTAATAGCATAGACATGCACTTCCGTGTGTTGGATGAGCTGTTAAAAAAGGAAAAGTAATTAAGAAGGATAGGAGTACGCTGACGACTTCGTAAACTGCCTGTGAGTCCGATGCTAGACGGTATTGCTCGGCATAGAGCCTTGTTCCACATAACCTCCGTCCACGGGCAGGCACACACCATTGATATATTTGGCGTTCTCGGATGCGAGAAAGACAGCAGCGGTTGCGATATCTGATGGTTCACCCATGACTCCGGTTGGGGAAATCGCGTTTCTTTTGGCCACCATGTCTTCCGCTGAATCGTAGTTGCCGCTGATCTGTTGGAAGATCATCGGTGACGAGATAAAACCTGGAGAGATAGTGTTAGCACGGATCCCTTGACGTGCATAGTGAAGACCGAGGTTAGTAGTGAACTGTACTAGGCCAGCTTTAGCTGCAGCGTAGGCTGGATAGTTGTAACCCACATATCGCATTCCGCCGACGGAAGCTATATTAATGATACTCCCTCGTTGCTGTTCTAGCATTATTGGTAGTACATGCTTGGTCGTGATGAATGCACTGGTCAGGTTAAGTTGTATGGCCCGCTCCCAGTCGGAGACATCCAATTCTAATGGTCCGCCCATCGTTGCGACACCCACGTTATTATGCAGTACGTCTATCCTTCTGGTGGTGCCTACGATTTCTGCCACACAGCGTGCTATTGAATCCGAATCAGTTACATCGCCCTGCAGCGAAAATACTTCGGCCCCGGGCACCTCCTGACGGATTGCAGTTTTTGTGTCGTGCGCGGCTTCGCTTTCAAGGTCTACGACTGCAACGCGGGCGCCCGCCTGTGCATAGGCCAGCGCGGAGGCAAAGCCGTTGGTGAATTGGCCACCCACGGATCCACCGCCAAATACGACCGCAGTCTTTCCCTCCAGAGTCTTATATGGGTAGGAACTTGAAATACTTTGTGTTTTATCTGACTTCTGATCGGGCATTGGTATTTTCCTTTTACTTAGTGGACGATGTCTATCTAACCTGAATAGGTTAGGTCCAGCCAGACAATCGTCGTCATAATTGACGTGGACAGTATGGCTGGACCGTGTTCCTTCGGTCAGAAGAGATCAGAATTGCTTTCTTGAAGCATCTCTCGAACTGTTCGTCGGACGATCTTGCCGTAGCCGGAGCGTGGTAGTTCTTGCCAGAAGAACACCTTGCGAGGAACCTTATAGCGAGCCATACGTTTTTTCAGCCATTCACGGAGGTCCTCCTCTGTAATGTTGGATTGTGCTTCGAGCACGCAAACCGCTACTCCAATTTCACCCCAGTCCGTGTCTGGCATCCCCAACACGACTGTTTCTCCGATGTCGGGGTGGTCGAGGATTTTCTCTTCGATTTCCCGCGGGTGGATGTTGGAACCACCGGAAATGTACATGTCCGAGACACGACCCGTGATGAACAGAAAGCCCGAATCATCGAGCATGCCGACGTCGCCGGTATGGAACCATCCATCTCGGAATGCTTCGACGTTGGCTTCGGGATTATTCAGGTAGCCCGCAAAAACGGCCGGACCTGCAACACAGATTTCACCATTCTGTAGTGGCTGAACTTCGTTGCCTTCCTGGTCCTGGATACTGACTTGAATACCTGTCCTCGGGTATCCACAAGTCGAAAATGGCACGCCGGGAGGGGAGGGGTGATCGTGGTGAGCAGGGGGCAATACGGTGATATTACCGGTAACCTCGCCAAGTCCGTAGTACTGCACGAGCACATCCCCCAACACTTTCCTGGCCTGCGCGACATCAGTAGTAGGCATTGGAGCGCCAGCGTAGACAACGTATTGCAGGCTGGATTGGTCATAGTCTTGAACGGAAGGATCCTCAACGAGACGTTTTAGGATGGTCGGTACGGTGAACATATTCGCAATTTTTTCATGTTCTACTAGCTTCCACGTTTCTGCCGGGTTTAGGCTAGCTGATGTCGGAAGTACCGTAGCAGCACCGCGCGCAATTTGGGGAAGCATGTGAATGCCAGCTCCATGAGAAAGTGGTGCGATAACTAATGAGCGATGGTGCTGAGTGGTGGTAGGCATCAGATCAGCGAGATGGTTAGTAATGATGAAGCCAAGCTGGTCATGGGTGAGTACGGAGGCCTTAGACCGTCCGCTTGTCCCAGAGGTAAACAGATACCAGGCATGGTCACCCCGCCAGACTGGGGCGTTCGGCACCGCTTCCGTAGTTTCGGAGTATTGGCGTATGGAATCGGGGCCAGATCCGTCGAGCCACAGCGTTTGCAACTCTGGTCCCGTGACGTTAGCGACTGCTTTAGCATGCTCTGAGGTTGTGCTGTGTGCAATGATCATCGCTGGTTGGCAAACTTCGGCCAGCTGGGCAATGTCACTGGCATGTAGACGAGAGTTCACGGGTGCGATCACAGCGCCTACCCGCCAGGCAGCATACATGGATTGTATGAACTCGGGACTATTGGGACCATCGAGCATTACGCATTGTCCAGGCCTGACACCTCTACGTATGAGTTCAGCAGCCAGCGCGGAAACTCGATGGTCCAGAGCCTGCCAATTCAACCTGGTGTTGCCGTAGATGACGGCGTCAGCCGCGGGGTAAAGTTTTGCAGTTTGAGTGAGCATTTGAGCAAGATTCATTGCTCGTAGGGAAGGGGTATCGACGACCTTCTTTTGGGCGGACTCAGTCATATTCCTTACCTGTGTCATTTAAACGGCCTCCAGTACAGTGGCGTAGTTAGCAACGGCTGTGCCGCCCATGTTGAATACGGCAGCGTGATTGGCGTTATTTAACTGCATCGCTCCGGCCTCACCTGTAAGCTGCATCGCAGCCAATACGTGCTGTGAGACTCCCGTGGCACCCAGTGGGTGCCCTTTAGCCTTTAGACCACCGGAACGGTTCACAGGCAGATTGCCATCGGGATTTGTCTTACCGGCGGCAAGCACTTCCAGAGCTTTCCCTGGCTTGGCAATACCGAAAGCTTCGTATTGCAATACCTCAGCGATCGTAAAACAGTCATGCGTCTCTAGTAAGTCGAGGTCGTTCAGTTTGATCGATGCGTCCTCGAGTGCGCCGAAGAAGGCGGTCTGAGCGCCGGCAAATTCTAATGGATCACGTCGGGCGTCTAACGCCAGGTGGTCGTTTGCTTGAGCCCGACCCCGAATCGCGACGGACCGGCGGGCTGAGCGTGCCACGTCTGCATTCGTGACGATTACGGCGGCTGCACCGTCAGAGACCATCGAGCAGTCAGTACGCAATAATCTACCAACAACATAAGGATTATTTTCTGACTCAACTGCACAGAAGTCGTAGCCTAAATCTTTACGCATATGGGCATAAGGGTTGTCTACGCCATTGCGGTGATTCTTGGCGGCGACGTGCGCCATAGCCTCACGTGGATCACCATAACGGTCATTGTAGAGATCGGCGAGCTGGCCGAAGACGCCTGCGAAGCTGCCGGCCGACTGTTCCGTTTTGCGATGTGAGCCAGAAAGCAGAATATTGTTGACTTCAGCCCCTGGGATGGCCGTCATCTTCTCGGCCCCCACCACCAACACTGCTTTGGCACGCCCCGCTTCGATCATATCCAACGCCCCGAAAAGTGCTGCTGATCCAGTGGCACAAGCGTTCTCTAGGTGAGTGGCTGGTATGTTTGCGAGGGCAGGATCGCCTGCACCAATAAGGGCGGCCTCGAATCCCTGTGAGGAAAAGCCATTGTTAAAGACACCGACTTTCACTGCGTCGATCTCTCCTGGCTCTAGGCCGGCGTCAGCGATGGCCTTACCCGTTACTTCTGCCATAAGAGTCTCTACGTCCTCTTGCGGCAATTTTCCAAAGGGCGTGTGCGCCCAACCGGTGATATGTGCTGTGTCGTTCATGAAGAACCTCTTCTACGTTCGTATATTTTTCACGAGGCTATTGCAGTCATATGGCTTGATGACTAACCATCGCTCACTAAGACCGAACGTTGCAGTCTGTGAGCGAACCCGTCGACCGTGGTTTGAATGGTCTCGCGGGCATGGTCAGTATTCGTTCAGAGTTCTGTGATCGTCAATTCGAAGGTGACGGCTACGGGGTTTTGTTCCGGGACGAGTGTCCCATGGTGGACTTCACCGTGCCGGTCCACCATCGAACAAGTGAGTAAGTTGGATTCTGCACCCAGTTGCGTATCTATTTCGCCAGCCAGATTGAAAACTTCAGTGGCGGGACCTTGGACTATCGTGATGATCCCGCTGCTTGGATCTTTGTAATATCCCCCGATCAGGCTTCCTGTGCCTACTGCGACTGCAGCCTTAGCGAAACCGGCCTCGCGCGCAATTTCGATCGCTGCTTCGGTAATGTCTTCACCGGGCAAGACTCGAGCGACCACCGCAGAGATCGTTCCCTCACTGGTGGCCATTTGTCTCGTCGGTCCTAATGGATAAGGACGGAAGGTAGGCATCAGAGTTTCGGGATCCTCAACACTTGCCCATTCAGCGTCGTATAACCCAACTACTTCTACGACCACTGCGGGAGAGCCGACTACCGTCTCAGGCCACAGGTGCCCGCCAAGAAGAACTTCTTGTTGGTCTCGCCAACGCAAATGTAAATGAGCAAAAGATTCGCCGTTTCGGAGACCGACAGTTGCGGTTCCATCAACCATCGAAGCCTCCTCTACGATGCGTTCAGCGGAATACCACGCGACACGCTGGCCAATCCCCTCAGCGGGGATGCAGTAGTGAAGTGGGCTTAACGACCCACTGAGGAAGCGTACTGACGAGGAAGTCGCGCCCAGCTCGGAAGTTACACGGGAGAGCTCATCAATGAGAAGTTCACCACTTCTCAATTGTCGAGTCACCGTGCGGGTACGGGTGGGGACTGGTTGTATGCGACTTTTTGAACGTGGACCAGGGTGAGGCAGCGCCCATGGCAACTTGCCGTATCTCAGATCATCCTTGCTGACGTTTACGTTTACCATGTATCATCTCACCCAATCGCCGATCCGCCGCAGACCTTCAGAGTTTCCCCCGTGACAAAACCGGCTCGGGGAGATGCGAGGTACGTGACGGCCGCAGCGATGTCGTCGGGTTCCCCCATTCGCTTGATAACTTGGTTATCCAGAGGATATTCAAAATTGTTCGTCTGTGCGGTCGCGACTGGACCGGGAGCTACCGAGTTTACAGTGATGCCGAATGCTCCAACTTCCTTGGCCACCCATTTCGTGAAGGCGATGATCCCCCCTTTGGAGGCGGCATAAGCCGGACCGGATCGCTTTCCTTGCTCTCCTGAGGAGAGGGGGCCGCCCATGATCCCTGAAATTGAGCTGACATTAATGATGCGCCCGTATCCCTGATCACGCATAAAAGGATAGATAGCTGCCTGTGTGAAGAGGTAGGTGCCTTTTAAATTCGTCGCGATATCGCGATCCCAGGTCTCGTTATCCATATCTTCGAGGTCAATTCGCGCGGCTGTTCCTGCGTTGTTTACAACCACGTCGAGCCGTCCAAAATGTTGGACAACTTCCTTAACACAGTCTCGGACTTGGTCCCGATCTCGAACATCTACCGACCAGGCTGCAACGTCTCCATCAAATTGAGCGGCGATCTCGGTCGCATCGACGATGTCGATGATGGCGACTTTCGCCCCTCGATGGACCAAATCGCGAACGACGGCGAGCCCGATTCCCTGGGCCCCGCCAGTGACGAGGCATATCTGGCTGGTGAACTCCTCGGAAATTATAGTTCTTGTAGAAAAATTGTTATGTGACACTGCGTCAAACTCCTAAGAGATTGGGGAGCCAGTTACTGAGTTGCGGGACAAAAGTGATAAGCATCAGTACTGCGATGCCTGCCCCGAGGAACGGCCAGATGCCACGGATAGCGTTGGCGTAAGGGATTTCGGCGATACTGCTGGCTACCAGTAAATTAATTCCTACTGGCGGGGTGACTAGACCGAGTGCAAGGTTTACGGTCATCATTACACCGATGGTAGTGATGTCCATGCCAAGTTCCAGCAGAATCGGCACTACTATCGGGACTAACAGATAGTAGGCTGCGACAGCGTCGAGGAACATACCGGCAATAAGTAATACCAGGTTGACCAAGAGGATTAGTAGGATCGCGTTGTTAGTCAGCGACAGTAACGAGTCCGAAACGCGGCTCGCAACTCCGTTAATAGTGATCACGTAGGCGTAGAGTGAGGCGGCTGCCACGATGATCATAATGGTCGAAGCCTGAATGCCTGCAGTCGAGAATACCTTGAAAAAGTCTTTGAATTTTAAATCGCGTGTCAAAAATAAGCCGACAAGCAAGGCGTAGACCGATGCTACAACTGCTGATTCAGTTGGGGTGAAGACGCCCCCGTATATGCCGCCAAGGATGATCACTGGTACGAGTAGACCAGGGATGGCTCGCAGGAACGCTGTGCCGATCTCACTCCATGGTGCCCGTTTCGTGCGGGTCGAAACGTCAGCATCGGGCTCAGTGGTTTCCTCCAGTGTGATGATGCCGTCGGTCGCGCTCGCGGTTTCAAATGAAGTGTCCGAGCTGGGTGCAGCACCGCCTGCTGGTGTTCTGGTCGCAGACCGGGCCAGTCCGAGTCGTTTCGCTCCCTTGCGGAGATTTTGGTCGGTGTTTTCCAGTAGTTGCCCCATCTGGCGAGGCAGGTATCGTGCTACCAGGTAGAAGGCTAATCCCATTAGTAGCCCTGGCACAACGCCAGCCATGAACAGTCGGCCAATCGAGACTCGTTCATAGTCGCTAGCAACTACGGCGAACACAATGAATGCGATGCTCGGCGGTATCACGATGCCAATACCGCCAGCGCTAGCTAGCAACGACGTCGCGTGGGGTTTGGAATAGCCGTGCTTCACCAAAGCAGGGATGAGCACAGCCCCAAGTGCTGCGACGGTGGCAGGCCCAGAGCCTGAGATCGCAGCGAAGAGGAGAGCCGCAATAATAGCGGTAAGAGCCAACCCAGATTTGCGATGCCCCACACATTTGTCGGCAAGCTCAATCAACCGAGTAGAGATGCCACTGATTTCCATGATGACACCTGCGAGGACAAAGAATGGAATGGCCAGCAGAGTTTCTGACGACATCGAAGAATACATCACACCTGCAGCCGGGTCGAGCGCGTTCATCCCACTGGTGTAAAGGATCGTGACGACAGCTGACAGGCCCATGGAGAACGCGATCGGGACCCCGAGGAAAACTAGTAGCAGGAAACTGCCAACGAGAATGAGTTCAATCATGCTGTGGCCTTCTGGTCGGTTGCGTTGTTGTTTTCTGTTTGTGCTGTTCTTCGTCGAATTTGGATGTAGCTGACCTGTGCGGCTCTGATTGCGCCCAGAGCCGCTCCGACTGGAAGCGCCATGGAGAAGATCCACTGTGGGATATCTAGAGCCGGAGTGAGGCGGCCTTGGGCTAGTTGGGCTGAAGTCATTTGCCAACCAAGCCATAAGACCAGCACAAAGAAGGCAACCGTACTTAACGCAATGAGAATGATCAGTCCGGTACGCATGGCGCCTTTAGCGATGGACGGCAGCAAATCGAAACCCGGGTGGGTTCCGAGCCGGATTCCCGCTGATGCCCCGACCATCGTAAGGAGAACAGCGAGATTAATTACTATCTCCGTTGTGAAGGATAATGAACCTTGGAACACGTAACGACTTACTACATTGACGAAGTAGACGATAGTCATCGTCAGGAACGCTGTAACGACCGAAACGTTCTCGATACGGGTGATAATTTTGTCAAACATTGTTTACTCCGGCTGAACGGCCTCATAGAGCTCTTCTGTCCAACCCTCCATATGCGAATCATGAACAGGTTCAATGGCCTCGCGGAAAGTCTCGACCTGGTCATCGCTAAGATCGGTAACTTCGAGTGCTTCATTCAGCTCGCTGAGGTGTTCATCTTCGATCTGGCGGTTCTGATGAACTTGGAATTCGTTCGCTTCATTTGCAGCCTCTTGGACGATCTGCTGATCTTCTTCGCTTAATGAATCGTAGAGATCAGCATTCATACCGAGAATTAAAGGGTCATAAACATAATTCCAGTTTGTTAGGTGATTTTGCACCTCATGAAAACCCAGAGAAACGATGGGGTCATAAGGGTTCTCCTGAGCCTCAATGGTCCCGGTCTGCAAAGAGGTATAGACCTCGGACGCGTCCATTGTCGTGGCGTCGGCACCCAGTTCTTCGAAGATATCTAAGAAAAGACTCGAGCCTGGAACACGGACCACGAGATTATCTAAATCGTCGGGACTAGTCACCTCGGTGTTACTCGTGGTCAGCTGACGGAAACCGGACTCACCAAACCCCAGCATCTCTACACCCATCTCACGGCTGAGCTCCTTATAGGCATCTTCTGCACCAGCTTCGATGGCAGCATCGGCTTGCTCGTAGCTATCGTAAAGGAACGGGGCATTAATGGCGCTAAAGCGGGAATCCAGGCCATCATAGATGATGGTCGAGTTATAGGAGAAAGCCTTGCCCCCATTCATCAGTTGCTCGACTCCAGCCGCTGGGTCTCCACCGGAAAGCTGCTCATTGGCATACACAGTCACCTGCATACGACCGTCCGAGCGTTCCTCAAGAAGCTCTCCAAACCGTTCAGCTGCGGCATACCAGGTAGACGATTCTCCCGAAGTAACCGTGAAATCCCACTGATAAGTTTCTTCTCCACTATTCGCTTCGCTGCCACCGCCACACGCAGTAAGCGCCAGTCCTGCCACGGCAACAGTGGCAAGAGTTTTGAGCTGGTTCATGAGTATCTCCTTAAAAGATGTGATGTAAAGCACGTCGAATATGAGAGTCAGATTACATGTCTTGGTATTACCAGTCAATAGCGCGACGTACCTCCCTATCTGTCAGGGTGGAGTGAGACTAGCGGTTCTTAGCAAGTTCAGTTTGATAGGGCTTTGAGCAGAAAGTATTTACCTTGACTTCAACCTCTTTTCGTTCGCAGCAGACCACACCATCGGCCAACCCGGCTGGTCCGGTTCCGGGATTGGCCCCGGTATCAGATAATGGGACTATGACCAATGACAGTTCATCGGAGAAGCCTCGGCGTCGAGTGATTAGCCCGGCCCAGAAACTTGAGTATTTAGCCGGTTATGATCAGGCGATCCAGACCCAGCACGGTGGCGCGTATTTGCGTGAGCATGGGTTGTATTCTTCCCAGATTGCTGAGTGGCGCAAACTGCGTGATGCCGGTGTGTTAGAAGGCAAACAGCCTGGCCAGACGGTTGGTAAACCGACCAAGGAACAGGCCGAGATTGCCAGGTTGAAACGCCAACTCCAAGAACGCGACAGGGATCTAGAAACCACCCAGACGGCTTTGGATATTATGGGAAAAGCGCACGCGCTCTTGGAACAGATCTCCAAGAGCGCGGACTCCCAAGATACCAAGCGCAACAACCGCTAAAAGACGCCTACACGCTGCTGGTGGATGCCGATGTGCCCACCCGGCAGGCAGCTGAGCTGACTGGCGTCAGCAGGGCCAGCATGCACCGAGCCGCCCAACCAGAACCGGTTGGCAGTGGCTTCCCGGCCTCGCCTGCCGAGCCGGCTAACAAGCTCAGCAACGCTGAACGCGATGAGGTTTTGGCGGTCTTGCATAGTGACCGATTCGTCGATTAAGCACCGCAACAGATCTATGCCACGCTGTTATCCGAAGGCATCTATCTGTGTTCGGTGGCGACAATGTATCGAATCTTGCACGACCACCGGCAGGTTCACGAGCGGCGCCGCCAAGCCCGTCATCCGGCCCGGAAGGTGCCCGAACTGGTGGCCTATGAACCTGGCGAGGTCTTTACGTGGGACATCACGAAATTAGCCGGCCCGACCAAGGGCGTCTACTACGATGCCTATGTAATGTTGGATATTTTCTCGCGCTTTATTGTCGGCTGCCAAGTCCACGCCCGCGAAACCGCTGGACTAGCTGAAGGCTTCATACAAACGGTGTTTGGTACCTATGGGATCCCCAAGGTCGTCCACGCTGATCGAGGCACCTCGATGACCTCCAAACCTGTGGCCGTGTTGTTATCGGACTTAGAGGTGGTCAAGTCGCATTCTCGACCGAAGGTTTCTAACGATAACCCCTACTCAGAATCGAATTTCAAAACCTTGAAGTACCTGTCAGAATTCCCTGAACGCTTCGCAACCACCCAACTACCCAAGACCCCGCAGCTACCCAATTCGGCCTGGATCAACAAACCAGCCCAACACCAGGAACACCATGACCAGAAATTAGCCGCGTAATGACACGCTGGTCTCACCCAGCTTGAAAATTACCGACCTTGTTCTTATTGAGCGCCTTGCTCATGTCATACCTCACGGATCGTGAGCGCGAAACGCTCGTGTGAAATTATGGATAAGCACTTCAAATGGCTCCTGGCCAAACCCTGGGTGGTGTGCGTGAAACCCAACTTTTTCACGGCCACCAAGAAGCCTCGTCAGAGTGTAAGTGTCCTCGCCGTCTACCAGGATGGCGGGGTGGTCGGCAGGTTCTCGGGCATGGCTGTGTGTCACAGTTATTGCTGATTCGGGGGTGTTGCCAGCTGAGATCCGGTCGCGGCTGATCTCGGCTTGTTAGGCACGACGCCAACAACGCCTTTCAATGGTGCTGCGAGCGGAAGCGGTGCTACGAAGTCTTGGTCTTGCGCCGTAGTCGGTTGGTGATGGGCTGCAGAAATTGGTTGAGTTCGGTGACGTCGAAGAGGCGACAGGTGACGAGATAGACGATGACCATCACGGTTCCGACGATCCCGCAGGCTAGTACTGCGTTGGGGATCGAGGTCATGGCGAAGCCACCGGTGTAGCCGCCCATGGGGTAGAGGAGTGCGACGCCGAAGATGCCGGCCACCACGCCGGCCCAGCCGGTACGAACATAGGTGCCTAGCACGGCCTTGGTGCCGTAGTCGCCGAAGAATCGTTTCGCAAGGATGTGGGTGACGAGCAGTTGCACCACGTGGACGCCGGTAAAGATCAGGGCGATGAGGTGTGCGATAGATTCGATGGGCACTAGTGGCGCCAGTGCGTAGGACAGGCTCAGGGAAGTCAGCGCTGCCCCAACTTGGACGAGCATCGGGATGGTTGCGTTTTCGGCCGCGTAGAAGACCCGCAACAGGTAGAAGTGTGCTGATCGAAACGGCATCCCCAACGCCAGCAAGAGCAGGATTTGGGCGATGGCGTGTGCCGAAATGATGGCGGTCTCGGATGAGCTGGCAAACAGGCGGCCAATGGGTGGCGCGAGCACAATGATGCCGGCGACCGAAATCATCAACGGCACCGCGAAGGTGCGCAGCCCGGATCCGGTCGTCCGGCGTGCGGCGTCCATGTTGTCGTCCTGCATTGACCGCGCCAGATGATTGAACAGCACCGTGGAAATGGACAGCACAAACACCGAGTGGGGGAGCACGGTGATCAACTGGCCAATGTTTAAGGCCTGCAAACCGGGCACGGCGGCCTGCTCGGCTGCGGTGGGCAGATCGCTTCGGGCTTCGGTCGCGCCGGTGACCAGGCGGTTGATCATGAGGTTGGAGATGTTGCCAACCATCATCGTGACGATGGTGAACCCGGCGAGCCGCCCCGTGTGGCGCAGGCCCATACCCTTCCACCCGAACTTCAGTTTCAGCCCGAGCCCGAGACGTTTCAGTGGCCAGAAGAGGACCACGGCCTGGATGATGATGCCCAGGGTGTGTCCCCCGGCCAGGATGATGGTGTGGGTCGTGCTCCATTCGGCGAGCTGCTGATCTCCCGGGATCGCAACGTAAGCGCCAAAGGTTACAATGTAGAAGAGGATGAACCCGATGGCGACGACATTATTGGCCACCGGCGCCCACATATAGGCACCGAATCGGCCGTGGGCGTTGAGCACCTGGCCGATGACGGCGTACATCCCATAGAAGAAGATCTGCGGTAGCGTCCAGAAGGCGAATGCGGTACCCAGCGCGAGCTTGGGCTCCGACCAGCCCATGGTCAACGCCTCAATGATGGGTGCCGCCAATAGTGTCAACGCGATCGTGAAGGCGCCGATAATCAGCGCGGCCAACGTGATGAGCCGCGAGGTGTAGTCGGCGCCCCGGTCAGCCTTTTTGGCCTGCTTGATGATCTGTGGCACCAACACCACGTTGAAGACCCCGCCGGCCAGCAACATGTAGATGACATTGGGGATGGTGTTGGCCGATTCGAACACGTCGCCGACCAGTGCGGTAGAACCAATCGCGATGGCCAACAGGGAGGTCCGGACGAATCCCAGCACACGCGAGACGATGGTCCCCGAGGCCATGATGGCCGATGCTCGGGTGGCCGCTGAGCGCGACCGCGAGGCATCCTGCGGGTCTGGGTTGGCTTGTTCGGCCTGTGGGGTGTCGGTCATGTGTTTCGTTTACGGTGTTTCTCAAATAGCGCGGCCGAGGGTTTGGGGATCTTCGGCCGCGTGTGGTCGGGGGAAGGTGGTTCTGCTGCTGGTTCGTCAGCGGAATCTTTCGGTAGGCTATCAGCCGACTCTTGAGAATCACTGTGGGAGGTTGCCGTGTCGGGTTGCTTGGCCCGCGCCAACTTCTGGGCCAATTCATATGGTGTCGGCGGTTTTTTGTCCGGTTCGGCATCGGCGTCACGGAACTGCTCTGGAATCAGCCCGGAGGGGAATCTGCGCAGCATCGGAATGATACGCCGGGGCCGCACGGTGGCCGGTGGCGGAGCAATATCGAAGAACTCGGCCATCAAATCGCGCGCCATCTCTACGATGCGACGCTCATTGAGAAACGTGAGCCGTCCCGTGAGCCGATCCACATCAACCCAGGCCACATCGACGGCCTCTTGATCTGGATCATTGTCGATGGTCAACTCCCCGCCCGTGGCGCGTAACAGGAAGTGGTGGACGGTTTTGTGGATGCGTCGACCCGGCACGCTAAATGTGTATTCAATGTGCCCCAGCTCGGTGAGTACATCCCCGGAGATCCCGGTTTCCTCGGCGACTTCGCGCATCGCGGCCTCGTGGTGGTTTTCTTCACCCTCGGGATGCCCTTTAGGCAGCACCCACTCGAGTCGTCCTCCGCGGTTATACCGTGCGATAATGGCTACCTGATGAGCACCGCGGTGTTCGCGCACGACCATGCCGCCGGCCGAAATCTCCTTTACAGTGGGTATCTGACCACCTGTTGCGTGCGCTTCTGTTCGAAGCCGCCCCGTTTGCGGGTCACGGCGGACCCGTCGTCTGGCAGACGCAGAAGTGCCCCAGACGTTGGGTGGGGTGCGATCGGAAGCACCGGGGGCTCGATGGGACATATAATCCACTCTAGCCCGTTGCACCACCGGCAGCATTTCCCGCACGCAATACGGGCACAGTCAGCACCAAAAATAATCCATCAGCTAACCGGAATGAATACCTCACCCTCCATGTCGAACACCACACCCACCAGCTACGCCACCGTGCCGCTACCGGCCGGCTTCCCCGCCGACGTCACCCTGCCCAAATTCGTGGTGGAACTCGGCGAACGGTTTGCCGATGCCGGATACGAACTGGCCCTGGTGGGTGGTCCGGTGCGCGACATGTTTTTGGGTTCCAGCGTGACCGACCTGGATTTCACCACCGACGCGGTGCCCGAGACTATCCAGCAGATTTTGACGGGGTGGGCCCACGCCCAGTGGGATATCGGCGCGGCGTTTGGCACCATCGGGGCCCGCTACGGGGACTGGACCGTCGAAATTACGACCTACCGGGACGAGCAGTATGACCCCGACTCGCGCAAACCCGAGGTCGTCTTCGGCACCGAGCTGCTCGAGGATCTGCGTCGTCGGGATTTTACGGTCAATGCGATGGCGTTGCGCCTGCCCGATTTTGAACTCGTCGACCCTTTTGGCGGCATCAAAGCCCTGGTCGCCGGGGTGCTGTCGACACCGGGGACCCCGCAGCAGTCGTTTTCGGATGACCCACTGCGCATGATGCGTGCCGCCCGGTTCGCCGCCCAACTCGGGGTGACCGTTTCCGATGACGTGGCTGCGGCGATGACCGATATGGCGCAGCGCATCGAGATTATCTCCGCCGAGCGGGTACGCGAAGAACTCGTGAAACTCATGATCGCCGACACGCCGCGCCGTGGTCTGGATCTGCTGGTTGCTTCGGGAATCGCCGACGTTGTGCTGCCCGAACTGCCCGCAATGCGGCAGGCCTCGGACGCCACGCATCGTCACAAGGACGTCTACGAACACTCGCTGCAGGTCATGGAAAACGCCATCGAGCGCGAGGCCCACTACGTTGAGGCGCCAAATTTTGTGCTGCGCTTTGCCGCGCTAATGCACGACATCGGCAAACCCAAGACTCGCCGGTTCGAGCCCAACGGCAAGGTGACCTTCCGCCATCACGACGTCGTCGGGGCCAAGCTCGTGGCTAAACGGATGCGCGAGCTGCGCTTCGATAAGGGTTCGACCAAGGCTGTGGCCCGGCTCGTCGAGTTGCACATGCGCTTTTATGGCTACGGTGAGGGTGAGTGGACCGATTCCGCGGTGCGCCGCTACGTCACCGATGCCGGGGATTTGGTGGCCCACCTGCACGCGCTGACCCGCTCGGATGTGACCACCCAAAATAAACGCAAAGCCCGTCGACTGGCCACCGCCTACGACGATCTGGAATCCCGCATCGAACAGCTCGCCGAAGAAGAGGAGCTCGCTGCGATCCGGCCAGATTTGGATGGCAAACAGATCATGGAGTTGCTCGACATCAAACCCGGGCCCCTGGTGGGCCGCGCCTATAACTACCTGTTGAATCTGCGCCTCGACGAGGGGCCGGCCGACGTCGAAGCCACCAAAGCCGCACTGTTGGCCTGGTGGGCGGATCAGCCCGAAGCCCAACAACCTAACGACGACGCTTAAATTCGCGCATACTTAACCGGGTGAGCACATTGAATCCATTACAAGGGAGCACACATGGGTGACGGCGTCTGGTATAATCCCATGTCCTGGAATGGACCGTGGATTTGGGTCTGGCTGGCCCTGTATCTCATCGTGTTCTTGCGGGCCGGCGGCACCCATTTGATTGGCCGCGCCGTGCGAGCCGGTGTGTCGCGTATCAACTCAGTACAACGAATCATGAACTCCACCGTCTATCAGCGCGCCGAGGCCGCCCTGGATCGCTGGGGCCCACCCGCCGTCGCCGTCTCCTTTCTGACGGTCGGCTTCCAAACCGCCATCAACCTGGCCTCCGGTGTGATCCGCATGCGCTGGTATCGCTACCTGCCCGTACTGCTGATTGGTGGGGCGCTCTGGGCGACGATTTACACCACGGTCGGGTCGGTGACGTTTACCGCGATTGGGGTCACGTATGAACGCTGGCCGGTCGCAACCGTCGTGGTCTCCGTCGCGCTCGCGATAGCGCTTGCCGCATGGATCATTTGGCGTCTGACCTCGACGAAGACAAAAGTGACCGAAAAAACTGAAAGTTAATCCGGTTGCCTCTTCCGTAATAGTTGTGAGCTAGCTAACGTGGCACCTATGAACGATGCCGAAATCTCAGCAGCAGCCAGGCTCCAACCCATTTCCGAGATTGCCTCAACCGTCAACATCACCGACGAGGCCCTGATCCCATACGGCCACCACATGGCCAAAGTCGACACCGACAAAATCAACACCTCCGGCAAACGCGGCAAACTCGTGCTGGTCACCGCGGTCTCCCCCACACCCGCCGGCGAAGGCAAATCCACCGTCTCGGTTGGTCTCGCCGACGCCCTGAATCTCGTGGGCTCACAAACTATGGTGGCCCTGCGCGAGCCGTCATTGGGCCCGGTATTTGGGATGAAAGGCGGTGCCACCGGCGGCGGATACGCTCAAGTGGTGCCCATGGAAAGCATCAACCTCCACTTCACCGGCGACTTTCACGCGCTCTCGGCCGCGCACAACCTGCTGTGCAACCTGGTGGACAACCACGTTTACCACGGCAACGAGCTCGGCATTGATGGCCGCACCATCCGCATCAAACGCGTGCTCGATATGAATGACCGCAACTTGCGCAACGTCGTCGTTGGGCTCGGCGGACGGACCTCGGGCACCCCGCGCGAGGACGGCTTCGAAATCACCGTGGCTTCCGAAACCATGGCCGTGTTCTGTCTCTCCCGTGACCTCAACGACCTCAAGGAGCGATTCTCGCGCATCGTCGTCGCCGAAACATACGACCGGAAACCCGTCACCGCAGCCCAGCTGGGTCCCAACGGCGCTCAGGGTGCGATGACGATTCTGCTGCGCGATGCCCTGCGCCCCAACCTCGTACAGTCTCTGGCCGGCACGCCCGCCCTAATTCACGGCGGCCCATTCGCAAACATCGCCCACGGTGCCAACTCCGTCATCGCGACCAACACCGCGTTGGATCTGGCCGAGACTGTCGTAACCGAAGCCGGCTTCGGCGCGGATCTGGGTGCCGAAAAATTTGTCAACATCACCGGACCGGCCGGTGGCTTCGCTGCCGATGCCGTGACCGTGGTCGCGACCGTGCGTTCCGTGAAATACAACGGGGGGCTCTCCCTCGACGAGGTCAATAACCCCGGTGACGACCGTTCGGGCCACATCGACGCGATGGAGAAAGGCTCCGAGAACCTCGCCCGCCACCTGAAGAACATCAAATCCTTCGGCGCCCCCGTCGTCGTGGCGATCAACCAGTTCCCGCAGGATACCGACGAAGAACTCCAGTGGGTCAAAGACTTCTGCAAGCAACAGGGCGTTCATGCTTCAGTGGTCAGCGTGTGGGCCAACGGCGGCGAAGGCGCCAAGGAGCTCGCCTCCCACCTCGTCGACGTGCTCAAAGATTCCGACGAATCCGTCCAGCCCATGTTCTCGCCAGAGACCGGCATTCGTGAACGCATTGAGCACATCGTCACCAACGTCTACGGCGGTGAAGGTGTCGACTTCTCTTCGACCGCCGAAAAGCAGCTCAAGCAACTCGAAGATGCCGGCGAAGACAAAGTGCCGGTGTGCATGGCGAAAACCCAGTACTCGTTTAGTGATGACCCCAAGACCCTGGGCGCGCCGAGCGACTTCCGGGTCACCATCCGTGAGCTCAACGTGCGTGCCGGCGCCGGCTTTGTCGTGGCACTGACCGGCAGCATTCTCACGATGCCGGGCCTCCCGTCCGAGCCCGCCTCTGACAACATGGACGTAGACGAGGAAGGTCAGATTCTCGGGCTGTTTTAGAACGAACGTTCCAGGGTAACTGGGTGCGAATTGAAAAGTTCGCACCCAGTTCCTTCGGCACGCCAGCGTGATCACGCAGGTTGTCAGAGTCAAATCGAAGCGAGTTCTAGAAGATATAAAGAGTTCTAAAGAAATACAAAACTTCGGGAGATGAGTTGAAGCTATTGACGTTCAGAGTTTTCCTTCGACTCCAGTGATGGCAACGCCCGATCGGGTCTTATACTTCTTGTTGACGTTAATCAACACCGCAGTGAGCGGTTCGAGCTGTCGGGCAAGGCGTAGTGCTCCAGCATCGACACCTGGTTTTCCAGTCACGACAGCGGCCAGCTCGATGACCAAGTTCTTCGCGTCTGCATCGTCACCGCACACCAGCACATCCTCGTGTTCTAACATCTCTGGGGTTTTCCAGAGCGATAGGGCTGCCACGTGGTGAAAGGATCCGACAACCTTTGCGTCTGGGGCCAGGCGCTGTGCTTCTTCGGCGGCGCTTTCTTGCAAGGTGAGTCCGTAGGGGCCGTGTTCATCAAAAGCTAGCGGGTTCACGCAGCTGATGACGGTTTTGCCGCGCAGTGCAGGCGCGAGGGATTCCACGAATCCCGCGTGGCCGTCCCAAGGTATGGCGAGGACAACGATGTCTGCTTCTTGGGCAGCACTAAGGTTATCTGCACCGTGCAGTGAAGCGTCGGACCCGATTTTCTCTGCGATTTCACGGGCTTTCTCGGTTGCGCGAGTAGCGTCTCGTGAGCCGATGGTGACCGAATGGCCTGCGAGGGCCATGCGATACGCTAATCCGCGTCCTTGAGGACCGGTTCCTCCGATAACAGCGATGTTCAACATAGAATCCTTTCCATTTCGATAGAGCGCTAAGAGTGATCTGTGTCACTATAATATAGCCTTGTCACACCGAATGCAGCCATAGGCATACGTTTAACTCACCCCACGAAGCTGTCGCAGTGTCATGACTCAGAAGCACGAGCTGTAACATGCCCATCCTCAAAACCTTGGGCGTAGGCTTCTTTGCTTCCGAGGCGAAACATGTCGTTTTCACTGGGACGAATGAGAGACTTGGCCGTGTGAGCTGGATCGGACAGTTCGTCGTCTGTAAGCACCAGGTCCTGCAGACCACGAACGAGTGCGACAGGTCGGCCCGATACTTTACGTTTGACAAGATCTCCCGCACCAGCGATTTCATCTGCCACCGCAGCAGTAGACGCGGATAAGATGTTGCCAAAACTATCTTCGGTGCCACGATAATCCTCAAAGACCTGAACTCCAGCAGCCCCAATAGCCGTATCGGTTTGGCCCTCACGCCAGGCGCGTCCGAGGGTATCCGAGATGATGATGCCGATCGGCACCTCGAATCGTGTTCGCAAGACGGTGCACAGGGCCTGCGCGGAAGCGTCTGGGTCGTCGGGGAGCAGTAGCACAGTGCCGTCAGGGGTGTTGCTATTGTCGACGCCGGCGGCAGCCAGAATCAGCCCCTGTCTATTTTCCACAATCTGAGTAACACCCCCGGGATGTGGGCGGCTCGCCACCACGCGGACGGTTTCCGTGCTGATTGCCTCGTCGAGGTCAGTGGCGGCAACTTGGCGTCCTTCGGCCTTGGATACGATCTTGCTGGTCACCACGAGAATATCGCCGGCCGCGATGCCTTCCGCAGAGGCCTGGATTACATCCCCGATGATCGTCGCGAGATCATCTTGTGCCTGGATTTCCGGGATGCCGGGATACGTGGAGATGGACAGAGAAGTCATGGAACCCTTTCCAAGTGGAGGTGGTGGTTTAGGCGATTTCGGGGCAGTGATGTGCATCTGCGTGCATGCTATTTTGCGTGGCTGTACCCACGCCGTGCCGTAGAGCGCGGGCCAAATCCCGGGGCGTGTCCACATCCTGTCGCAGTGTGGAGTCGCTCGACACCGGAAGGCTTGCGTGCCCCTTACGTTGATGTGCCAGGTGTGATGCGCCTCCAAAGTGCGGAGTGATCACCTCGCCTGCCAGGCCGGTGATCATCGTGGTGCCGATGCCCTGGTGATCGGGCACGACCCCTCGTGGATAGTGTTCGGCAAGCTTCAGAGCCGTCGCCAGATCATCAGTCACCAGCGACGGAAGATCGCCGGTCAGTACAGCAACCGGTGCCTCGGATGTGGCAGTCCTCGCCACCTTCAGGCCTGCGGAGATTGCTGCGTTGAGACCCTGCCCGGGGTCAGGGACGGTGAATATCTCAGTGCTGAGACCCGTGGTGACTGCAGTATCGGATGTCACCACAATGAGATGGTTTACGCAGGGCGTGTTGAGGACTGCAGCAACGGTGTCTTGCAGAAATGCTATCGACAGACGAACTCGAAGGTCGGTTTCTACCGATGGGTAATGCTCATCTGCCATCGCCAGCCGACTTTTGGCGTCCGGGCTTCCCTTGAATGGGATGACGACGGTCCACTGCGACGACTCATCGGACTGCATCGGCAAGCTCCAATGTTGCCTGTGCCATGGCTGCTGTCGAGTCGACGTCGGTCATCCACAGCGGAACCGCCTGGGCTTGGATGCCCGCCGAACGAAGTTCGGGTACGGCTTGGGCGTCAACGGTATCCACCAGCCACCCATCCAGGAGTCCGCCGTCAGCACGTGCGCCATAGTGCAGCGCAACCGCCGAAGCGGTCGAATCGACGCCGATGGATTCGAGGCATTGGTCGGCCATGCCACGCACCGCGGTCCCACCGATCATTGGCGAGAGACCAATAATCGGCGCCTTTGCCTGACGGAGTGCCTCACGCATACCATGCACCCCAAGGATCGTGCCGATCGAAACCACGGGGTTCGACGGCGGCAACACAATGACATCGGCAGTATTGATCGCTTCCAGCACCTGGGCCGTCGGTTGGGCCATCTCTTGTCCGACCTGCACAAATTCTTGGGCCGGTACTCCAGCCCGGTATCGAACCCACCATTCCTCAAAGTGGATGAGCTCGCCGGTGTCGTGTTCATCGGCGGGTTCAGCGAGACGGACGTGGGTTTCAATCGGTTCATCGCTCATTGGCAGCAGAGCAACGCCGGGTTGCCAGCGGCGGCAAAGCAACTCCGTCACCTCGGTGAGTGTGTACCCTTCGCGCAACATATCGGTACGAACAATGTGTGTGCCCAGATCCAAGTCGCCCAGCGTGAACCAATCCCAGCCTCGCCCATACGCGGCAATTTCGGCAGAGGTGCGTCGGCTTTCATTCGCGCGACCCCAGCCTTGTTCTGTGGAGATGCCCCCTCCGAGCGTATACATTAATGTGTCAAGATCCGGGCACACTCGCAGACCATTGAGCCACATGTCATCCCCGGTATTGGCAATTACCGAGACCCGTCGCGTTGTTTCACGCGACGTGTTGAGCGGAGCTAGGTGTGAGAGCAACCCTTGGGTGAATTTTGCGCCACCCACGCCGCCAGCCAAGACGGTAATTGATCGCATAAGATCGTTGATCCTTCCAACAGACTGTTCTGGAATGTCTCGACAATACGAACCAGTCTGGAGTACCTATTTGATGATGAGTTGAGTCCAGTGTAAGACTAAGAACGTGAATTGTGCCACAACTAAACTCGCAGGTGGGTTAGGCTATTGAGTCCGTGACCTGTTCGTAAGGATGTTCATGCTGGGAAGATACACTCGAGGAAAACTCACGAGTCGTGGCACAAAGGGCTTTGCCTTGTTCACCCTCGTGCTCTTGGCGCTGACTGCGTGCACCGGCGGTACAGAAACCGAACAAGAAAAAGCAGCAGGAACGGCCCCCGCGAGCACGAACCTCAGTAACTGCGGCGTCGATCTTGAACTGGACGGACCACCGGAGCGGGTGTTTACCGTAAAGTCCTCAACGCTTGAGATGCTGTTGGCACTTGGCCTGGAAGACAAAGTCGTCGGGTCTGCCTACTTGGACGGGCCCGTACCCGACGAGCTGGCACCGGAAGGCTGGTCGCCAAACGTCGTCAGTGACCAAATACCAAGTCGCGAAGTGTTCTTGAGTCACGATCCCGACTTTGTGTTGGCGGGCTGGGAATCGAACGTCAGCGCAGACGGTATTGGTGAGCGCGACGAACTCAAGGATTTGGGTATCGAGAGCTACGTACTGCCACCCGCCTGCGAGTTCGACGACGAAGTGGAACAGACCGTGACCTTCGATGACATCTTTGCGATGTTTGATGAGGTCGGTGCCATATTTGACGTTGAGCAGGAAGTTGAAGAGCTCAAAGCGGATCAGCAGCAGACGCTCGACGACATCGAACAGCCAACCGAAGACGTCGATGTGTTGTGGTACAGCTCCGGGAGCGATGCGCCGTTTGTTGCCGGTGCCGCAGGTACCCCGCAAATGATTATGGAAGCTGCCGGCGTGAACAATATGCTCGATGACGTCGCCCGCACGTGGTTCAGCATCTCGTGGGAAGGTTTTGTCTCCGAAGATCCTGACTTTATCGTGCTCGTCGATGCTCCCTGGAATACCGCCGAAGATAAACGCGAACGGTTGGAGTCTCACCCTGCTGCAAACAGGCTAGACGCCGTCCAAGACGAAAAGTACATTGAAGTGCCATTTGCGGCAACAGAAGCGGGCATTCGGAATGCTGATGCCGCCACCATGGTTGCAGATGCGGTGGCTGAGGCTCAGGCGAGTCACTAGTGTTCAAAAGTCGAGACACCAGCGTCTCAGTCCCAAAAACGCGGGGTCGCTTGCGTTTTCGCATCACACTGAGCATCGCACTGCTGGCGCTCGCAGTATCCTGTGTTTTGGCGACGGGGCTGGGAGCCGTGCCAATTGGCCTCGACGAAATGTGGGGCACCCTTACCGTGCCGTCAGCGGACTGGACTATGAATCAGGTGATCTTCGCTGAAGTCCGTGTGCCACGAGTGCTCACGGGCATTGCCGTCGGTGCGGGGCTCGCCCTGTCGGGTCTGGTTTTACAGATCACGCTCCGTAATGATTTGGCCGAACCCTACTTGCTCGGTATTTCTTCGGGCGCATCCGTGGGCGCGGTCGCGGTACTGATATTCGGGCTCGCGCTAGCGCTGCCGGTTGCAGCGTTCATCACTGGCCTGCTCGCCTTGTTTATCACACTGCTCATTAGTGGGTTCAGCGGTCGCGTGACGGTCTATCGGGTGATCCTTGCAGGCGTGGCCGTCTCTGCATTGTTTTCTGCGGTTACCTCGCTGATGATTTTTTCCGCCCCACAAACAGACAGTTACCGCCAGGTATTGCACTGGATCATCGGTTCCCTCTCGAGTGCCAGTTGGGAATCGTCTGCAATTTCAGGGGCCACACTGCTGGTATTTGGTGGGGTGCTCATCGGGCTCACACGATTGCTGGAAATTTTTCAACTGGACGATGCAGAAATCACTGGCTTAGGCATCAACACTCCGCTTGCACGCGGCATCTTGATGAGCCTCGCAGCGCTGCTCGCCGCGGGCATGGTGTCGGTATCGGGCGCCATTGGATTCGTGGGGCTCATGGTGCCGCACGTGGCCAGAACATTCGCGCGATCGTCAGTGAGTCACCAAGCGATCCTGTCTGTGGTGTTCGGCGCTATTCTGCTGGTGTTGGCGGACACGGTCGCGCGTCTCGTCATATTACCGGAAGAACTTCCCGTCGGTATTGCGACATCCATTCTGGGGGCGATCGCCCTGTGCATCATTATGGGCCGAAAGACACGACGAAAGGGCGTCTAATGCTGCAGGCAACCCAACTTGAGTTTGGTCGTCCCGGTGGGTTTCGACTCGCAACACAAGCGCTCGATTTCGTACCCGGTCAAATCATGGGTGTTTTGGGCCCCAATGGTTCGGGCAAGAGTACGTTCTTGCAGTTGCTCTCAGGCATCCTCAAACCAAAAACCGGTGCCATTACATGGGACGGGCGCAGTCGCCGACAACTTGGTGCGCGAGGCTGGGCTCAAAAAATTGCAGCCATCCCGCAGGAAGCCGGAGCCATTCCAGAAATGGACGTTCAGCAGTACGTGTCGTTGGGACTGATACCCAATGAAGGGGTGTTCGGAACCCCCTCGGTCGATGGGGTAGAAACTGTGGCTCAGGTGATGGATGTCTGCAATGTCGTTCACCTGGCTGATCGTCGCCTCGCTGAACTGTCGGGCGGGCAGCGTCAACGTGTCCGTATAGCAAAAGCTTTGGCCCAGACACCTCGCACACTCATCCTCGATGAACCCGCGAACCACCTCGACCTGCACGCGATCGGGCACTTGGCAGATCTGTTGCACAGATTGGCTCATGATGGTTTAGCTGTTGTGGTGAGCATGCACGATATTGATTTAGCGTCACATCTGTCAGACGAGGTGATGGTGCTTCACGAGGGTCGTACCGAAACCATTGGCCCGACCAACGAAGTCCTCACTCCCGAACTGATCAAGCGATGCTGGGGCGTCGACGTGATCACTCTGGACGACGGCGACAGTCGCAGGTATTTGTTGAAGTATTAGGTCACTTTCATAGGGTCTACCTCCTTAAAGAGGCATTGTGCAGGCAATTAGATAGGGGCTGAAATGGGGAACCTCGGAGGAGAGCCGGAATGAACTAGACCAAAATCGATGCAAAAGCTATTTGAAATCCGTCGAAGCCAAAAGTGATTTTGCAACGTCAGTAGTCTATTTACTTGCCATAATGGTATAATTTCCATACCTCAAAGGGTCAAAATTGGAATTTGAATTCGATATCATCAAGAGCCGCGCGAACCAGCTGAAGCACGGCATCGACTTTTATAAAGCACAGGCGCGCTGGGAGGATCGGAATTATATTGAACTGCCAGCACGGACCCAAGGGGAGCCGCGGTGGCTGATTATCGGCCGTATCAATCAGGTTCATCATTCAGCGGTCATTACCTACCGAGATGGTCGAATCAGACTGATCTCGGTACGTAGAGCACGGAAGGGTGAAGTAGACATATATGAAGACTGAGAATTTTGACGCTCGATTCGACGAGGGCGAAGATGTAACAGCTTATTTGGATATCGATAAAGCTCGTAGACCAGCTCGTGAACAACGACGTGTGAACGTAGATTTTCCCGCGTGGATGGTTGAAGCTTTAGATGATGAAGCACGAAGGCTTGGGGTGACGCGCCAAGCAATTATTAAAGTGTGGCTTGCTGATCGTCTCGAGCAACGTCGTGATTCTGCGGCGTAGGGCTTCATAGCACGGCTGCTAACTACCTTTTATAGCTTCTCGATCTCGTCAAAGAACGCATCGAATTGGTAATCCAACAGCAACTGAGTCAAGAACCCTGCCGTCTGCAAGCCCGGAACCCAATTGAGGATGACCCAGGCCGCATTATCTACTGATTGCCGCAGCGCGCGTTCGTAAAGCATTACGGTGGCCTGTTCCTCGGTCGCGGCGTTCTCGACCAGCTGCCGCGTCTCGAAAATCTCGGACGAAACCGTAGCGATGAGCCCCCGATCCTGAAGCTGTTCAACTCGCGCAACTAATTCTTCGAGGTACATGTCGGTATGCTCAACCGAAGCGATTTCCGGGTGCGGATCCAAACACTGCGACGCCCACGCGACACCCATGCACGCTTCCAATCGTGCCCGAACAATCGCAGAGTCATCCCAGGGCGCTGGTGCCGAACCTTCCTGGAGGGCTCGGGTGATCATGGTCAGCTCGTGGATCATCTGCTGGGTGGCGTCAGCAAGCGTCGTGACCTCACCGGGCTGGATGGATTCCGGCGCATAGGAGAGGCCGTCTGCAGCAACGGGTTCATCGGCATCCATGGGACGCAGGTCAAGCTCATGCACCACGGCCAGCTGTAATGCTTGCTGCGGTACACGAAAGACCGGATCCGCGCCGGATTCAAGAACCTCTGGGGCAAGTTCGATGTCGAGTTCAGCACCAACGGCCGGGAGGACAGTATTGACCAACCGCGCGTAGTTGCCCGACATGAAGTGTGCCAGCAGTTTGCGGTTGCCTTCGATCGGGGCGCCGTAGTTCAACACGATGTGGGTGCCTAGCCGGCATACATCGTCGACGTGCTGGCGTGATAGGTAAGTGGCGTCAGCGCTGCGTCCTGCGGTGTTGAGGTCGCGCTGATACTGGTAGACGGCACCGGTGAGTAGCACCTGTAACCACCCGTAGACGCCGTGGTTGATGATGAGCTGCTGATGTGCCTGGACCACCTGACCGAACTGCGGCTTCGCAGCCAAATTGCCGGAGCGGGTCAGCCATTTGGCGAAATCGGCGATCGCTGTTGGGCCATAGAGTTCAAAGCTGCGATCCCTCAGTTTTTGGCCGGACGCCGCCAAAGCTTTGAGGCCGCCGAGCTTGCGATGCCGAGCGAGTAAGTTTTCGGTGTCAATCTGGTAATCGGTCACGGCGCCCATCGTACAACGCCATTCGATGCAGTACCTCGCTGACACTGTGACGATCGTTACATTATACTGAAGGGGCAACAAAAACGACATGATATTCGTCCATTGGGTGTGATGCATTCGTTTGATACTCCGGCCAGGAGGAAACCATGCCACAGCATATATTCGTGCTAGGACTCGAGGATCGAAACCAGGTGGAACTCGAGGCGCTGCCAGATGCCGACCAGTATGTGTTTCACAGTTTGCTGTCCATCGTGACGATGCAGGAGGGTCATGCGTCGTTTCCTGACATTCTACGGAACGCTCAAGACCGGCTTGATGGTTTCGATGGCACCATCGATGCGATCGTCGGCTACTGGGACTTCCCGGTCAACATGTTGGTGCCGATTCTGTCTCGTCAATATGGGCTGCCCTCGAAGAGTCTCGAGGCGGTGGTGAAGTGCGAGCACAAGTACTGGTCGCGTCTCGAGCAACAAAAAGTGATCGACGAATACCCGGCATTTGGACTGATTGATATACACGATCCGGAGGCGGCGTTGCCTGCGCACATGTCCTACCCGGTGTGGGTGAAACCTATTCAGTCATTTTCATCCCAGGGAGCGCATTATGCCCCGACCCCAGATGCGTTACGCCAGGCACTGGAGACCGAACGGCAACAGCCTCATAGCTCCGGGGACGCCTTCGACGAGGTGTTGAAGTTCTTGGATCTGCCCGAGGAAGTGTCGGGTATATCGGGGCACGCCTACATGGTCGAGGAGGCAGCCAGCGGCCAGCAGTGCACGCTAGAAGGTTATAGCTGGGACGACGAGGTTGAGATCATCGGTGTCGTGGACTCCATTTGTTATGAAGACTCCTCCAGCTTCTTGCGGTACCAGTACCCCTCAAAATTGCCCGACCATGCGTTGGCGCAAATGGCCGAGACGACCCGAAAAGTTATCGGTGCAGTCGGTCTGCAAAACAGCACGTTCAATATCGAGTATTTCTGGGACGACGCTACCCAGCGACTCTCGCTGCTGGAGATCAATAGTCGCCATTCCCAGTCTCATGCGCAAATTTTTCACTGGGTGGACGGGATGCCCAACCACTTAGCCATGATTGACCTCGCGCTGGGACGCCGTCCGCAGATGCCTCGACGTGAAGGCGAATACCCAATCGCTGCGAAGTGGATGTTCCGACGTTTTACCGATGGGATGGTTCATCGCGTGCCGAGCCCTGAAGAAATTCAAGCCGTTGAGCAGCAGTTCGCCGCGGTCACCATTACGATCGTCGCTAAAGAAGGTCTGCGACTGTCGGATCTGGAACGTCAGGATAGTTACAGTTTTATGCTGGCTGAACTTTTCATGGCTGGTGCCACTGAGCGGGAGCTGCACGAAGTCTACGACTCTTGTTGCGAAGCGCTGCAATTCACCATCGAGGATGTATAAAATGCAGCCGACCGATGTCGATCCACGGGAGTTTATTGCCACGGTCGATCATGCTGTGCGCCGTGCCGACGCCGAGCGGATGCTGGCGATCATGGGCGATGTTACGGGTGACGAGCCGGTGATGTGGGGCCCAAGCATCATTGGGTTCGGCAGTTATCATTACGTCTACGCGTCTGGACTGGAAGGCGATGCGCCCGCCGCGGGGTTTAGCCCGCGAAAGGCGCATCTGGTCGTGTATTTGGTGGGCGGTATCGAGGAGCGCTACCCCGAGCAGTTGGCACAACTTGGCCCGCATAAGGTCGGTAAAGCCTGCCTCTACTTGAAGAAGCTCGATGACGTCGATGAAGACGTGTTGCGATACCTTATCAAGGACTCCTACGACTTCATCAAGACCGAGTACCCCGACTGAACCCCGCGTCTAGTGTTCGTGAGTTTCCAAATCGAGGTTCTTGGATTCGCGGGTGAGTAGGATCGCGGTCGCCGAGACGAGCGCCAACCCGATCAGGTACATGATGACCGGCGTCACCGACATGCCGCCGGTCGATGCATACAGCGAGGCCAGGATGGTCGGGGTAAAACCGGCACCGATCAGGGTCGCCAACTGGTAGCCCATCGATGCGCCGGTATAGCGGGAGCCGGTACCAAATTGCTCGGAAATGAACGCCGCCAGTGGCCCATAGATTACGGCATGCAGTGCCAGGGCGATGACGAAGGCGGCCAGGATCAACAGCCAGTTGTTGGATTCCATCATCGCGAAGAATGGTGGCAGGAAGGCTACGAACAGCACCAGGCCAACGATCATGACCGGACGACGCCCGAGTTTATCTGAGATGTGCGCGAAGAAGATCACGAAGAAGATCGAGATCACTGACGCGATCGCAAAGGCGTACAGCACCGCGGAGCGTTCCGCACCGAACTCGGTCGCATAACTGACCGAGAAGGTCGACAGCAGCACTTGGAGCGCGAAACCGGACGCCCCGGCCAACATGGTCAGAATCAAGGCCTTTGGACGACGGAGCACCTCAAGGATGGGAAGCTCTTTCTTCGGCTGGTTCTTCGTTTGCTTATCTTTTTCCAATGCAGCCAAGAAGATCGGGGACTCGGAGATCTTGGAGCGCACGATCATGCCGATGATGAGCAACACGAACGACAGCAGGAACGGTACGCGCCAGCCCCAGGTCATGAAGTCTTCATGAGGTAGGACGGCGGCAAAGGTGCCAAGCACGAACGTCCCAAGTGCCGCACCGGTTGGTGCGCCCGCGTTGGTGAAGGATGCCGCGAAGCCGCGCCGTCCCTTTTCGGAGTGTTCCAGCGCCATCAACGCGGCACCGCCCCATTCGCCGCCGACGGCGATACCCTGGCACATGCGGAGCATGACCAAGATGACGGCTCCCCATGAGCCAATGGTGGCGGCGCTGGGCACCAGGCCAATCAGGGTTGATGCGACACCCATGATGAACATGGACAACACCAGCATCTTCTTGCGGCCTAACTTGTCACCGAAGTGACCGAAGATCGCCCCGCCGAGGGGACGAGCCAGGTAACCGGCCGCAAACGTACCGTATGAGGCAATTGTGCCGGCCAGCGGGTCCAGGTTATTGAAGAAGACGGTCGGAAAGATGAGTGCTGACGCCGATGCGTAGAGCAGGAAGTCATAGAACTCGATGGATGAGCCCAGATAGCTCGACAGAATCACACGTCGTGATTCTTTGCGCTTCTGGGCAGGGGTGAGCTGCTCTACGGCGGCGTCAGGTGCTGGTGTGGAAACACTCATGCTAGAAACTCCTCTAGTGCTCTAGGTCACCTGATATCCAACACCGAATAGATGAGAATGTCAAGGATTGTGAAAGCCATGCATTGCGAATCCCATCGAACAGCCTGTGACTCGTCGCGCTACCCCTCGTGCTCTGTGGATCGGACGTGGGTGCGCTGGCCGTCTCGACCAAAGAGGCTCAGGTATTCGACCGGTCCTGAGCTTGTGGCGCCAAACCAGTGTGGAGTGCGGGTATCGAACTCGACGACTTCGCCTGCCTCGAGTAGGAGGTCCTGGTCGCCAAGGATCAGGCGCAGGGTGCCATTGAGTACATATGCCCAGTCGTATCCCTGATGTGAATGTAATTCGGGTGGTGCCCCGTCGGTGCCGGTTGGCAGCACAAATTTATACGCCTGAATGCCCCCGGGTCGTCGTGTCAACGGAATGACGACCGAACCATCGCCGGCCGCCAGCGGTCTAAGGTCGATGCGAGGGTCCGCCGTGCGCGGAGCATTGACGAGGTAGTCAATGGTGACCCCGTAGTACCTGGCTAGCGGCAGTAACTGTTCCAGCGACGGTCTGCGCAGCCCGGCTTCCAGTCGCGACAGCGTGCTCGCGGAGATGTCCGTTTCTTCGGCGAGCGTGGTGAGGGTGACGTCGCGTCGCAGTCGAAGGTGCTTCAGGCGCGGTCCAACGGCATCAAGAGTTTCATTCGCAGATTCATTCATGCCCCCATTTTGCCATTTGGCAAGAATGTTTGCCAATGCGTCGACAGTGGGTCATGCTGGTATCGAAACAACACACGACAGGAGAACAACGTGATGAATACAGAACAACGTGGTCGGAACTACGACGTCGCAATCGTAGGCGGCGGTGCCGCAGGACTGAGTGCAGCTTTGACGCTCGCCCGCGCTCGTCGCGAGGTGATCGTCATTGACGCCGGAACACCCCGAAATGCTCCGGCGGCAGCAGCGCACGGCCTCATCGGGCTGGAGGGCATCAACCCGATGCAATTGCTGGAACGTGGTCGTCGTGAGGCAGCTTCGTATGGCGCACATATCGTTGAGGCCAGTGTTACCAGTGCCACGAAAACTGACGAGGGCGAGTTTGTCGTCCGTCTCGATGACGGTTCATCGGTACAGACCGGACAACTCGTGTTGGCGACCGGGGTGCGCGACGAGCTCCCAGACATCACTGGTCTGGCACAGCGGTGGGGACGCGATGCCGTGCACTGCCCGTATTGTCACGGGTGGGAGATCCGCGACCAGCGCATCGGTGTGCTGGCAACGAGCCCGATGTCGGTGATGAAAGCACTGCTGTTTCGGCAGTGGAGCGAGTACATGTGGTTCTTACCCAATGGGATAGATTTTGCAGCCGACCAACTGGAACAGTTGACGGAAAAGGGCATCATCGTGGTGCCGGGCGACGTGTCTAGTGTCGAGGCCACCGATGATCACTTGACCGGGGTGATGTTGGACAAAACCACCACCCTTGCTCTGGATGCGCTTGCTGTACCAACAACGGCGTCGCCCCGCTTGGAAGGCCTGCACGATCTAGGGGTCGATACCTCTGAGAGCGCCGCGGGGGTTTCCGTCGTTGCCGATGCGACGGGGCATACCTCGGTTCCAGGGGTCTGGGCGACTGGTAATCTGGTCAATCCGGGAATGCAGGTCAGCGAGGCCGCTGCGCACGGTGGCCGCTTGGCGATGACGCTCAACACCGAGTTGTTTTTTGGCCCCATTGATCCGGCCAGCATGGCGAATACTTCGAAGAAGGCAGCATGACCCACCAGTTTGATAAACAGTATTGGCAAGATCATTGGAACCCGCAAGGCACACATGAGGCTTCTAGCATGCCCGTGAACCCGTATCTCATGGCCGAGACGGATCATTTGCCGATGGGATCTGCGTTGGATGCCGGCTGCGGGACCGGAACCGAAGCCCGATGGCTGGCCGAACAGGGATGGCGGGTCACCGGTGCCGATATTTCCGCCAACGCGTTAGCGACCGCCATCGACAACAGTGCAGCCGTAGGTCTGGATGGCGAGATCGAATGGGTCGAGACGGACGTGGCGCGCTGGGAACCGGGGCGGACGTGGGATCTTGTAATCACCAACTACGCGCATCCGGACACCGGTCAGCTCTCGTTTTATCAGCGTATTGCGTCCTGGGTGGCGCCCGGAGGCACCATCCTGATTCTGGGGCATCTTCACGGCGAAGGCCGCGGGCATGATCATGACGACGCGCATCCGGAAGGTGCCACGGCAACGCTCGACGGCATTACCGGCCTGTTTCTGGATCCAGAATGGCGCCTTGATGCCAGCTATGAGACCACACGCACGATCAACGCTGGCGGCCGATCAGTCCAACTTGACGACGTGGTCGTCCGCGCCCATCGTCGACGAGAAACACCAATGAGCTAGCGGGGTGTCAGTTGGGTGGATTGGTCAGCGGTGAACCAGCCACGGTGAATTGATGGCCGCCCATGTCACCAGACAGCAGGGGACTCGCCTCGGCGATCGCATCTTTCACGCTGGTCAATTGCAGTGAAGCCTGGTGGGCGTCGGCTGACTCCCACAGCTCCATGACAAATACGGTGTCTGGCGCATCGTCGTTGGTACCGACCTCGTAGAGCAAGCACCCTGCGTTCATGAGTTCTGGATTCAATCGGGTCAGAATGGCGACGATTTCGTCGCGTTTACCGGGGTGTGCGCCGATCGTGCCGACGTTCGCGAAAGTCATGGTCTCAGCTTACCGGCGTGCACGGCTCAAGAAATAGGGCAGTGCACGATGGCCAATAGCGCGACGGAAAATCCTAGCGCTCGATGTCACCTGCGATGAAGGCTTCAACGAGCTCGTGGGCCTGGTCATCGTGGTGCTAAGTCTCTAGAGACCGGCTTGGTGCAGTAACTTTGTGATCTTCGGTGGAGGACGAAGGCCCCATGCGGACGGGGAGCGGGGGCGTGCTTTAGGTCCCAGTAGTGGGGTTCGTGATCCAGTCTCGAAGGGTGGTCCCTGGGCCGGTGCAAACACAATAGTAGCCCGAACGAGGGAGCACAGATAATGATTTCTCGCTTATATGGGCGGTCTCTTGCAGTACCATTCAGGTCATGACCAGTACGAAGCTTATGGGCTAGCGGACGGTCCAGCTATGTCCGCACTTTTGACAGAGCGCTATTTTTTGCGCTTTGTATTTCATGCTTTCTGTGCCCTTTGATTTCTTCCAAAAAAGGTTGGACATACCGACTGTCGCAATAGCGGAAGCACCTCTTGCCGTGTTATTCATTTTTCCGCCAAAACCGGTGCCATGCTTTCGAGTCCGGCCCCCAGACTGCATCAATTCGATATTAACGTTCTGACTACGACATTTGACACATTTCATGAAAAATTCCCCTTAGAGATTGCGCGGATAGGGACCGGAAATTGGTGATTGGTTCGGGCGTGTCGCACAGGACAGGCATGGGGAGCTCGCGTTTCGATGGAAGTGCAAACC